>CBDTWX010000121.1:0-12690 GCA_965364305.1 uncultured Thermoanaerobaculia bacterium | reverse complement strand
ACCGTGTCGGGCGTGCCACGCCGCGGAGGCGGACCCGACCCGGGACCGTCCGGGCCTCAAGGTTGCCTATCACCGACAGTGCGTGGGCTGCCACAAGGCGATGAACCTGCCGCAGCAGAGGTGCACCGATTGCCACGCCGAAAGGACCGAGGAGGTGGAATCATGAGCATCTCGCGAAGGGGGTTCCTCGGGGGGCTCGGAGTGAGCGCGCTGGCCGCAGGATCATCGGACGCCGGTCCCCACACCGAGCACACCTACTTCGAAATTCCGGATGGGAGATACGGGCTGCTGCACGACACCACCCTCTGTGTCGGCTGCCGCTCCTGCGAAGCCGCTTGCAAGGAGGTCAACGATCTGCCGCCTCTCGAGCGACCGATCGGAGAAATGGCGGTATTCGATCAAGAGAGGCGAACGACGGACACCGCGCTCACCGTCGTCAATCGCTACCAGGTGAACGGTGAGGATGTCTTCCGCAAGCACCAGTGCATGCACTGCAACGAGCCGTCATGCGCCTCCGTCTGTCTGGTCAGGGCCCTGGTCAAGTCTCCGGAAGGGCCGGTTCTTTACGACCCGGATGTCTGCGTCGGTTGCCGCTACTGCATGATGACCTGTCCGTACTACGCACTGGCCTACGAGTACTCGAGCGCCAACCCGCGGGTCATGCGCTGCACCATGTGCTACGAGCGCATCATCGACGGCAAGGTGCCTGGCTGTGCCGAAGCCTGCCCGATGGGTGCGATCACCTTCGGCAAGCGGAACGAGCTTTTGGAGCTGGCGCGTGACCGCATCGCCAAGCACCCCGACAAGTACGTTGAGCATGTTTTCGGCGAGTACGAGTTCGGCGGCACCAGTTGGCTGCTGCTGGCCGGAACGCCGATCCACAACCTTGGACTGGGGTCGCTCGAAAACGTCAGCCACACCGCCCTGCCCGAGCTGACCAAGAGCTTCCTCTCGATCGTCCCGCTGGTCCTCGTCATGTGGCCGGGTCTCTTGCTCGGCTTCTACGCTTTCACCAAGCGGCGTAAAGAGGTCAGCGAAGCGGAGGCGAGGGCGAGGGTCGTCGAGGCTCTGATGAAGTCTGACGAAGAGGCCAAGAAGAAGCTGGCGGCGGCGGCCGAAAGGGCTGGCAAGGACAAGGAGCGAGCCGTTGCGCAGGCCGTCAAGAAAGCCCTCGAAGAGCAGGCCGCGAAGGAGGGATCCGATGACTGATACAGTCGTACCCGACAACAAGTGGATCACCCCCTTCAACGTCTTCGCTGCGGTTGTATTTGCCGTTGGCCTCCCTCTCGTCTACTTGCGATGGTTTCACGGTCTCGCCTCGGTCACGAACCTGAACCAGAACGTCCCCTGGGGATTCTGGATCGGGTTCGATGTCATGGCAGGCGTGGCGCTCGCGGCAGGTGGGTATGTCATGGCCACCGCTGTCCACCTCTTCGGAATGAAAGAGTACGAACCGGTCGTCCGACCGGCGATCTTGACCGGGTTTTTGGGCTACGTGCTGGTCATCATCGGCGTCGGATTCGACCTCGGTCGACCGTGGAATGCGCCGTACATGCTGCTCCAGCCTGGGCTCGCATCGATACTATTCCTGGTCGGGTTGCACGTCGGTCTCTACTGCACGACCCAGTTTGTCGAGATCTCGCCGGCCATCTTCGAATGGCTGCGCTGGAAGAAGTGGCGCAAGATCTCCGTTTCGATCACCCTCGGCGCGACGATCTTCGGCGTGATTCTATCGACTCTCCATCAGTCCGCGCTCGGTGCCATGCTCCTGATCACACCGACCAAGCTCCATCCCCTCTGGTACTCGCCGTTTGTCGGGCTCTTCTTTTTCGTCTCGTCGATCGCCGCCGGGCTCGCCATGGTGACCTTCGAGGGCATGCTCTCTCACAGGTTCATGGGTTATCGGGTGGGCATCGACGACGTGCGGCTCGACACGATCACGCTCGGCCTCGGCAAGGCCACCGCCATCACCCTCGGCACCTATTTCGCGATCAAGGTGGTCGGGATCGCGCATGGCAACACCTGGGCCTACCTTGGCACGCCGATGGGCGTCTGGTTCCTGGTCGAGATGATCGGTTTCGTCCTGCTGCCCTGCGTTCTCTACCTCATCGCCTATCGCGAGCGAAGGCCGAAGATGGTTCGCTTCGCCGCGTTCGTCACCGTGTTGGGCATCATCCTCAACCGTCTCAACGTGTCGGTCATCGCCTTCAACTGGCAGCTGCCAGGTGGCAAGAACTACATCCCGGCGTGGACCGAGTTCTGGATTTCGCTGATGTTCGTCACCGGCGGTATCGTCATCTATCGATGGATCGTGAGCAGAATGCCGATTCTCGACACGCATCCCGACTACGGCAGCATCCACTAGGGCGGAGGAGATCATGGATACTCTTTTGGACTACATATTCGAGACCAAGCGGTGGTCGTATATCGTTGCCGTGATCCTCATGGTCGGTGCGATCCCGTTCTGGAAATTCCTGATCGAACGGGAGGAGAACAACGACGACGGTGTGGGAACACACTCCCTGGACCGGAGGTCGACATGATGAAGAGAATCCTGGTCGTCGACGACGAGGCGGACGTCAGGCGGTTCCTGACCGCCGTGCTCGAAAAACGCGGTCACGCGACACTGACCGCGGTGGACGGGAGAGAGGCGTTCGAAATCGCCGAGCGGGAGCACCCTGATCTCATCATCCTCGATCTGCAAATGCCTGATCAGACCGGCACCGACTTCTACCGCAGGCTAATGAAAAACAGAGCCCTTCAGGATATCCCGATCATCGTCGTCAGTGGTCTCGCCGGCCGTCATCTTGCAGTGCGCGAACCGGTGGCCGTGTTCGACAAACCAATTGACCCCGACGAGTTCGCCGCCACCGTCGATCGGGCTCTCGGGCTCGAAACTGAAACTGAGGCGGAAAGTGATTAGGCACGACGCTTCCATCGGGTCTTGCGGGGACGCCGTTCTGGTGGCCGGTCGGGACCTCACCCTCAAGAAAGGAGGGCGAAAATGAACACGTTGCAGAAACAAAAGAAGGGCAAGCGGGTGCTCGAGAAGAGGGACCACACCCACCCCAACCCCAAAGTGCGCCTGGCAGCGGTGGAGAAGACGACCGATCCAAAGGTGCTGATCGGGGTCGCCTGCTCTGACGAATCGCCGCGCGTGAGGCTCACAGCGGTGTCTCGCCTGACGGACGACCTGCACCTTGACGAGGTGGCGAGGACCGCCGAGTCGCTCGATGTGCGTCTGGTCGCGGTGGAGCGGGTCTTTGCACAGGGCGTCGTCGCAGACCTCCTCAAGAACCCGCAACATATCGAGCTCATCGGCATGTGCTTCTCGAAGATCACGGATCGGAGAATCATCGAGTCGATCGCACAGGATGAGGCCTATGGTCCGGTCGTGCGTCGCATGGCGGTCGAGTACTTCGCCGACGAGTCCTTCCTCTCCGAGGTGGCCGAAGCCACAGAGGCGAAGCCCGAGCGAAAGAGCCGGGAAGCCGTGCAGGCCCTTGTCGACGCCTATGGTGGAGGCGTACGTGGGGTGCGTGCAATCGGCCGATTCAAGCGGTCGGAGAAGGCGCTCCGGGCGCTCGGGACCATCGCCCGTCAGGGCGGCGAGTCCGGTGGGCTGGCGGTGGAGTACCTCTGCTCGGCCCTCGGCAGCGCCAACCCGAAGCTAGTCGATTGCGCGACGGCCGAGCTCGAGATTCTGAAGGATCCCGACCTGGTCGATTGCATCATTCGCTCACTCGACAAGCCGAATCTCCGCGAACCGATAAGAGAAGTCCTCATCCGTATCGACACGCCCGAAGCGCGGGCCGCCATCGCCGAATACTTCTCGGTCCAATAGAATGACCAAGGGGAGCTGATCATGGCCAAAAAAGTACTGATCATCGACGACGAGAAGGACATGCGGGTTTACCTCGAGGCCCTTTTCCGCAAGGAGGGCTACGAAACGGAGTCCGCAGAAAACGGCGACCAGGGCCTCTGGCTGGCCGAGGCCAACCGACCCGACCTCATCACGCTCGACATTCTGATGCCCAAGAAATCCGGCATCAAGGCCTACCGAGGACTGAGATCCGCCGACACCACGAAGGGAATCCCGATTATCGTTCTGACGGGGCTTACCCGACTCGACGATTTCTTTGGAGACCTCGGCGAACTCCCCAAACCTGATGCGCTGGTGGAGAAACCGATCGATCGCGAGGCGTTTGTCAAAGAGGTGGAGCGCCTGGTGGGCGCAGCCTGAGCGCGGCCATCGGCGGCAGCGACAGGATGCAGCGGCAGTCGTCAGCGGCATGGAACGGCGACGGATGAGAGCGCCAGAAATCAGCGGCCGCGACTGCGGCAGTCGACCGGCGCCGACGCTGAGTCAGCCGCCGGCGCTGTCCCCGGCGCTGATCACTGTCGCCGAAGCTGCTCCTGCCCCTGAACCTGACGCAGATTCTGTCCTTGACGTTGATCTGGAGGGATCATCAGGTGTTGGCAACCGGTAGCTCGTTACGGTGCGCCGCATTCGGGATCGTCACCGTGAACGTGGTTCCTTGGCCCGGTTGCGACGTAAAGGTGACCTTGCCCCCATGGTCCTCGGCGACCTTCTGAGCAACGAGGAGGCCGATCCCGGTACCTTCGCTGCCCTTGGTCGAGAAGAAATCCTCGAAGACCCTCGAGTTGACGTCCTCTGATATCCCGGGTCCGTTGTCGGCCACTTGGAGGACCGTTGCTCCATTCCCGCTCGTTCGACACCTGAGGGTGATGGTGTGTCCGTCCTTGTCATCGGCTGGGTCGAAGCGGCACGCGTCGACCGCGTTCGCCACGAGGTTGCAGAGAAGGTTGTGGAGCCCGTCGGCGTCAAAGAACCCGGTGTGAAAAGGCTCTTCGATATCGGCCTTCAGGTCGATCTTTTCGTTTGCCAGCCGATCGGCGAAAAGCTCTTTGACCTCGAGGACGATCTGCTCCGGACTGACGTCGGGCCGAAATTCGGGTGTTCGTTCTTTGGCGCAGTAGAGGAGGTCTTTGACGATCCGGGAAACAAGTTCGACGTTGCGCTCGACCATTTCCCATCCCTCGGCGATTCCCTCCTGGTCGCCGGCCTCGAGGCCTTCGTTGACGACGAAGATACCTCCCTCGAGGCCCATCAAGATGTTCTTGACGCGGTGAGCCATGCCGGCAACGGCACGTCCCATCAGAGCCAGCTGTCTTTGCAGCTTCTTGATCTCGGTGATGTCGGTGAAGACCTCCATGACCGAGGAAATTTCGCCGTGATCGTCATAGATCGGACGCGTATAAACAACGGCGTTGACCCGGCGGCCGTCGCGCGTGATCAGGGTTTCCTCGCTGGAATAGACCTCGCCGTCTTCAAAGGTCTGGTCGACGAGGCAGTCCGGACACTTCGAGGTGCGACCCTTGCAGACCTCGTAGCACAAAGACCTGTCGGTGGCGCCGAACTCCTCGCGATAGAGCTCGTTGGCTTCGAGGATCTGATGGTCACGGCCCAGAACACAGATAAAGCACGGCACGGAGGTGAAGAGTCTTTGGTAGCCACGGCGTGTCCGGTCGAGTTCCCGTCTCAGGGTCGCGACGTTGTCCGATCCTTGGGTATGTGGGCGTTGCGAGATCAGCGGGATGCCGATGCCGATGAGCACGATTGCGATCCCGAAAGCAAGCGCGATTCCCGAGACGCGATCGGCGAGGACGGCGACTGTGAAGGCTATCGCGAGGGACAGAACAACCCAGGCTCCAATCCGAAGACCGTCGATACGCCGCGAGTCCGCCGGTTCTTTTTTCGTCATGTCCCTGTGCGCCCGCGCCAAGACGCGAGATCCTCGATCTCAGAGTATGGCATATCTGAATCATCCTTCTCAGAACGAGAGTCACGTCGGGCGGATGTCGGCAATAGCGCTGTCGCCACTGAAGTAGTACCGTATGTGGGAGGGGCCGATGTCCTCTGACGAACCAATAGTCGCGCAAACCGTCCTCGACAGCGTCGCCGACGGCGTCTTCACCGTCGACCGCGAATGGCGCGTCACCTCATTCAACCGCGCCGCCGAGCGAATTACCGGTGTGAGCAAGGATGAGGCGATTGGGGCGCGGTGTTGCGATGTGTTCCGCGCCAGCATCTGCAGCACTGGCTGTGCCCTCAAGCACACCATTCAATCCGGTGAGCCGATCGTCAACAAGGCGATCATGATCCTCGACTCGAGGGCGCGCAAGGTGCCGGTGCGGATCTCGACCGCCGTTCTGCGTGATCACCGAGGCCAGATTGTGGGTGGCGTCGAGACCTTTCGCGATCTCAGCCAGGTCGAAGAGCTGCAGAAGGAGCTTGAAGGCCGGTTTTCGCTCGGCGATATCATCGGTCGCAGTCGTGTCATGCGCGACCTCTTCGGTCTCCTGCCGGCGGTCTCGGCGAGCGAGAGCACGGTCGTCATACACGGTGCCAGTGGAACCGGCAAGGAGCTCTTCGCACGGGCCATCCACGAGCTCTCGCCGCGACAGGGAAAGCCGTTCGTCGCCATCAACTGCGGTGCGCTCCCAGACACCCTCCTCGAGTCCGAGCTTTTCGGCCATAAGGCGGGCGCATTTACCGATGCGAAGAGTGACAAACCCGGACGCTTTGCAGTTGCCGAAGGGGGCACGATATTCCTCGATGAGATCGGCGACATCTCTCCGGCGATGCAGGTGCGCCTGTTGCGCGTGCTCCAGGAAAAGGTCTATGAACCACTCGGTTCGGTCGAACCCGTCCCGTCCGACGTCCGCGTGGTGGTCGCAACCCACCGGGACCTCGAGAAGCTCGTCGACGATGGGTCGTTTCGAGAAGACCTGTTCTACCGAATCAACGTTATTCGCCTGGAGCTGCCGACCCTTCGAGAGCGTCGCGAGGACATCCCCCTCCTGGTCGACCACTTCATCGGCCGGTTCAATCGCCTGCAGGGGAAGGACGTGATCGGCGTCTCGAACGAGGTGTTGGCGGCACTTATGAACCATGAGTATCCGGGCAACGCCCGTGAGCTCGAGAACATCATCGAGCATGCCTTCGTGCTCTGTCAGGGGGGCATCATCGAAGAAAAGCACCTGCCGCCCGAGCTCGGGCGGAAAATGGAGCAACCCTCGCACAGCCCGGCAGCCGGGACGACGCTTCGCGAACTCGAATCCCTCCATATCGCCGACGCCTTGAGGCGCAACGCGGGCAACCGGAAAGCTGCTGCTGCAGAGCTCGGCATTCACCCGAGCACGCTCTTCCGAAAGATCAGAGATCTCGGGATCGAGAAGCCCGAAACGGACGGTCGCAGCCGTCAGGACTGAAGACTTTTTTCACCGGACGGCTGTGATTCTCCCTGCCGCAAGGGTAGCGACTCGGAAACGACGTCAATCCTTCCCCCCGAATGTCGTTACGTATCTGTAACACCCACCCCTTGCCGACGTCTTCACGTCCTCTTGGCGCCTATCAAAGTCGTCTCCCGTCAACAGTTTGTGGGATTTTTCACGAGGGGTTGCTCTGGCACAGGGGTTGCACCGTTGACGTCGGGTTGGGTGCGTGTGGTGTGTGGGAGAGGTGCCGATGCCGGGCGAGCTCCGAAAACTCTGGAAGACCGAAGACTACCGGGCGTTCACCATTCGGTGTCGCGGTCAATGTCCCGCTCGGTTATTTCCTGTCAACCGTGGTGTTCTCCAGGTTCTGGTCGAACATCAGTTCCCTGATGTGAGGCCTGACCTTGAATTGGATTTCGTTTTGCCTCAGCAACCAAATGTGTGAATGAGAAAGGAGTGGCCATGACAGAAAAGAGGAAAACGCCGCTGCTTGACGAGCTCGAAAAGGGGCCGTGGCCGAGCTTTGTCAAGGAAATCAAAAAGGAGGCCGGGCACAACCCGATGGCGAGCGATGAGCTCAGGATCCTCGAACGGTCCTACGAGGAGCACATCAGCCACTGGAAGCACGGCGGCATCGTTGGCGTGATGAGCTACGGCGGTGGTGTGATCGGTCGCTACTGCGACCTACCGGAGGAATTCCCCAACGTCAAGGAGTTCCACACGTTGCGTGTCAACCAGCCGTCAGGCTGGTTTTACAACACCAAGGCGCTGCGCTTCCTGTGCGACGTCTGGGAAAAGCATGGTTCGGGCCTGACCAACATGCACGGTTCGACCGGCGACATCGTTTTCCTGGGTGGCAGTACCGAGTGCCTCGAGCCCCTCTTTGCCGAGCTCAGCAGCGAGAAGGACGACATGCCGAGCTGGGACCTCGGTGGCTCCGGCTCCAACATGCGTACCCCGAGCTGCTGCGTCGGTCCGGCGCGCTGTGAGTGGTCCTGCTACGACACTCTGGATGCCTGCTACAACATCACCCAATACTGGCAGGACGAGCTGCACCGCCCGTTCTTCCCCTACAAGTACAAGTTCAAGTTCGCCGGCTGCCCGAACGACTGCGTGGCCTCGATCGCACGCGCGGACTGCTCGATCATCGGCACCTGGCAGGACGAGATCCAGGTCGACAACGCCAAGGTCGCCGAGTACGACAACAATGGAACCGATGTCCAGACCGAGGTCTGCGATCTCTGCCCGACCAGGTGCATGGCCTGGGACGGCAAGGCCCTCGATATCGACAACTCCAACTGCGTCCGCTGCATGCACTGCATCAATCTGATGCCGAAGGCGCTCAAGCCCGGCAAGGATCGTGGTGCGACCATCCTCATCGGTTCGAAGGCGCCGATCGTCGGCGGTGCGCTGCTGTCGTCGGTCTTCGTGCCCTTCCTCGAGATGGATCCGGAAGCCGATTACGAGGATCTCAAGGAGCTCACCGATGCGATCTGGGACCTCTGGGGCGAGCACGGCAAATCCCGTGAGCGGGTGGGCGAGTTTATCCAGCGCGTCGGGCTGTCCAACTTCCTCGAGGAGATTGGGCTCGACCCGGTGCCCGAGATGGTAATGCACCCCCGGACGAACCCGTACATCTTCTTCGATGACGAAATCTTCGAAGATTGAGGAAGGAGGAACTCATGCCTGAATTCGAGCGTCAGACTGACATTGGACCCCCACATTACGAGCAGTTCCTGCCCGAGGTCATCAAGAAGAACTACGGGAAATGGGACTATCACGAGATCATCAAACCCGGCGTGATGGTGCACGTCGCCGAGTCCGGCGACAAGCTCTACACGGTACGTGTCGGCTCGCCTCGACTGCTCGCGATCACCTCGATCCGCAAGTTCTGCGATATCGCCGACAAGTACTGCGACGGTCACCTGCGCTGGACGAGCCGCAACAACGTCGAGTTCCTGCTCACCGACGAGAAGAACATCGATCCCCTGATCAAGGAGATCGAGGAGTACGGCTTCCCGGTCGGCGGTCTCGGCGCCAAGCTCTCCAACATCGTTCACACCCAGGGGTGGGTGCACTGCCACTCGGCGGCGTCGGATGCGTCCGGCGTTGTCAAGGCGGTGATGGACGAGCTCCTCCCCTATTTCACCGGCGAGAAGGACCTGCCGGCGAAGATGCGGGTCGCATATGCGTGCTGCCTCAACATGTGTGGTGCGGTTCACTGCTCGGACATCGCCATTCTGGGTGTCCACACCCGGGTGCCTTTGATCGAGCACGAGGACCTGCCAAAGATGTGCGAGCTGCCCAACCTCATCGCCTCCTGTCCGACGGGCGCCATCCGCCCGGCGACCGTGGACGGCGTGCAATCGATCGAGATCATCGAGGAGCAGTGCATGTACTGCGGCAACTGCTTCACGGTCTGCCCGGCGGTCAAGATCAACAACGCCGAGACCGACGGCCTTTCGATCTGGGTCGGGGGCAAGGTCTCGAACTCGCGGGTCGCCCCGAAGTTCTCGAAGCTCGCGATTCCCTACCTGCCCAACAATCCGCCGCGCTGGCCGGAGACCGTCGAGGCGGTCAAGAACATCGTCGAAACCTATGCCGCGAATGCCCGCAAGCACGAGCGCATGGGTGAGTGGATCGATCGCATCGGCTGGCCGAAGTTCTTCGAGCTCATCGGTCAGGAGTTCACGAAGTACCACATCGACGACTTCACACACGCGGGCGAAACCTACACCCGGACGGCGCAGCTGCGCCACTAGGAGGCATCATGGCTGAAGTCACGATTGATCAAGTTGCGGACGCCATGTTCGAACTTGTCAAGTCGACCTATGGCAAGAAGGACCTGAAGCCGATGGACGTCACCAAGGCGATGATCGAGCAGTTCGGTGAGGATGAGGTGGACAAGCGCCTGTGCAAGAAGGCCCTCCGCCAGCTCATCGACTCCGGCCGCTGCGTGTACAAGTATGCGGGCGGCAGCTACGTGACGCTTCCACCGGAATAACTTTCATCGCGACCCCCCGGGCGGCCGCCCGGGGGGTTGTCGAGCGCAACCAGAACCCATGGAGGAAGACATGGCACGAGACAAACTCTCTGGGCCGGAGCGTGCGGCCAAGACCATCGATGTGCTGCGCCAATGGCAGGGCATCGAGCGTGACGCCATCGAGACCACCGCCCAGATCATGGAAAAGACGGACAATCTCCTGATCCGCCAGGTCATGGAGATCATCCGCAACGACTCGGTGCAGCACCACCGCGTGCAGCAGTTCATGATCGACATGATCACCAAGACGCCTGTCCAGCTGTCACCCGAGGACCTGGCCGAGGTCTGGGGCCAGATCGAGGCCCACGACGAGCTCGAGCGGCAGACCATCGAGCTCGCCAAAGAGCTCCTGGAACAGACCACCGAGCCGATCCACAAAATCCTGCTCAACTACCTGCTGACTGACGAGGAGAAGCACGACGGCATCCTCGGCGAGCTGGAGAAGCTCAAGGCACACATGTCGAAGCTCGCGTGAAACTGGCCCGGCTGCCAGTGAGGAGGCGTGAAATATGGGTCTGTTGAAGAAGAAGGACAAAGGCGCGTCGAGCAAGATGAAGGCTCGGCTCTCCGGCGGCGGCGGTGGGTCGCAGATCTCGTCGATGCGTCCGCGCTACGTCGAGAGCCTGCCGCCGTGCACCGGCAACTGTCCGAGTGGCAACGACATTCGCGGCTGGCTGACCGTCATCAGCTTGCGGGAAAAGCTCGGCCTGAGTCTCGATGAGGCCTGCGAGCAGGCGTGGCGTATCGAGATGGAGACCAACCCCTTCCCGTCGGTGATGGGCCGGGTTTGCCCCCATCCCTGCGAAACCGGCTGCAACCGCGGTCAGAAGGACGGCCCGGTCGGTATCAACTCGGTCGAGCGGTTCATCGGCGACCACGGCCTCGACCGGGGCCTCACGATGGGGCTGATCGAAGGTGAGGAGCCCAAGGATCAGAAGATCGCGGTCGTCGGCGCCGGTCCGTCGGGCATGTCGTGCGCGTATCAGCTGGCCCGCCGGGGATACAAGGTGACGGTTTTCGAAGGTCTTCCGAAACCGGGCGGCATGCTGCGCTACGGCATTCCCGTCTACCGGTTGCCGCGGGAGATCCTCGACGCCGAGATCCAGCGGATCGTCGATATGGGCGTGGAGCTGAGGTGTGACACCAAGATCGGCAAGGACGTGACCTGGGACGAGATCCGCAAGGAGTACGCCGCGGTCTACGTTGCGATCGGCGCCCACCAGGGCAAGAACATGGGGATCCCGGGTGAGGACGGTCCCGGCATCTGGACCGGCACCGAGTTCCTCAACCACGCCAACTCCGGCAAGAAGGTCGACATCGGCTCCAACGTCGTGGTGATCGGCGGCGGTGACACCGCCATCGACGCGGCTCGGGTATCGAAACGCCTGATTGCCGACTCGGCCGCGATGGCCTCGAAGCTGGGGGCCGAGGTGACGATTCTCTACCGTCGGACCCGCGCTGAAATGCCTGCGATCGAACGCGAGATCGACGAGGCCCTCGAGGAAGACATCAAGATCGAATACCTCGCGGCGCCGATCGAGATCATTCGCGACGACGATGGCGCGCTCAAGTCGATGATCGTGCAGCGGATGGAGCTCGGCGAGCCCGACGACTCCGGGCGCCGGCGTCCGGTGCCGATCGAGGGCGACACCTACGAGCTGCCGCTGGAGACGATGATCACGGCGGTCAGCCAGAAGCCGGACCTCGGGGCGATGAACTCCGAGGAGCTCGGCGACGGCTGGCTCAACGGTGATGACTGGGGATTCACCGGCATCGACGGCGTGTGGACCGGAGGTGACAACATCAATCTCGGCATCGCCACGACCTCGATCGGTCAGGCGCGCAAGGCGGCGGAAGCCATCCATGCGCACCTCCAGAGCACCGATCTTCCGAACGACAGCAACGGAGACATGATCCGAGCGGACAAGCTCAAGATCGATTGGTACGAACCGATCGAGCGAACCCAGCGCCAGGTCAAATCACCCGAAGACCGTCTCGCGAACCCCTTCGACGAGCTCGATCTCGGATTGACCGATGAAGACGCGCTGGTAGAACCCTCCCGCTGCTTCAGTTGTGGCAACTGCTTCGGCTGCGAGAACTGCTGGATGTATTGCCAGACAAACGTCTTCGGCAAGGATCCAAATGTTCGGCCGGGGCACTTCTTCATCATCAAGAACATGCAGAACTGCGATGGTTGCAAGAAGTGTTGGGAAGAGTGCCCCTGCGGCTTCATCGTGGGTGAGTGAGGGCGGGGTCGGGCGGTACAGCAGATGCGTGTCACGGTCCCACGGCTGGTGGTCGCCGGGCTTTCCGGTGACAGTGGCAAGACCCCGGGCAGCCTGGGG
>CBDTWX010000120.1:0-12707 GCA_965364305.1 uncultured Thermoanaerobaculia bacterium | reverse complement strand
GTGAGGGAACCTGGATCTTCGGCCGCCGATCTCCACAGCCATTTGATTCGGATGCGGGTGACCACTGGGTTCTTTCTGGCCACCGTACCGGCCGCGTTGGCTGTCGCGTTCCTGGTGCCGTATCGCGGTTCCTCCGTTGCATCGCCGATGACCGTGACCCTGGTGGCGGCGGCGGCCTGCCTGTATATGGGTTTTTCCGCCAACAGGGATGCTGGGGAGCGGCTCGAACGCATCCGGCGCGCGTTTGCCGTCCACGGAGACGAAGGGCTGTTGTTTCGAGACCACTGGCTGGTCTACCTGGTCGTCCTGGTCCGGCTCGAGATGATGGTGGTCTGTGGGTTGGTGGCGTCTCTGTGGGGTTTGGGCCCTCGATTCGGCCTCTGGATGGTGCTTCTCGCCGGCGTCATGATCATCTTGAGCTGGCCAACGACAAGGAAATCGCAGCTCTTGTTGGGAAGGGCGAGAGCGCTCCGCGAAGCCGAGTAAACGGGGCTGATGCCTCGACAAGAAGGGTATGTGCAGTACCCTCGATACTCGATATTCGATGCTGGATGCCGCTCCTGTCCCGGTCCCTGATGCCTGCCGCTGACGCAGTCCACTGCCGCTGATCCTGCCGCTATCTGCTGTTGTGGTCCCCACCTCGGAATTGAGAACCTATTTCGACTTTCTGCGTATGATGAACCACAGAGATGTGCATTTGCCGACACCGTAGTGAGCTTGGGGGCGGTATTTTTTCGATGGAGGCGGGATGAAGCGTTGGATGTGGATGACCCTGGCTGGCGCGGTGGTGGCCGCAGCCGGTGTGACCCTGGTGGCAGTTCCGAAAGAGCAGGAGTGGACGACCGACTCCCCCGAGGCCCTGGCTGAGTTCGAGGCCGCGATGGATGCACAGCGGAAGCTTTACGCCGAAGATGCACAGCGGCACGTCAGAAAGGCTCTCGAGCACGATCCGGGTTTCGTCATGGCGAGATTGATGTTGGTCGATTCCGCGATCAGAGAGGACGAGGAGCAGGGAAAGGCATATTGGGACGACGTCCTGGCCACCGACACCTCGAAGCTGACGCCGCGCGAGCGGTACCTCATCGAACGCTCTCGAGCGGTTCGCGGGGAGCGCCAAGAAGATATCCCTGCCTTGACGGACGAGTATTTGGCGAAGTATCCGACCGACCCCTATGTTCTCAGTAGGAAAGCCGGCAGAGCGTGGGCCGAGGACGATCTCGAGGAGGCCGAACGGCTCTATCGACGACTGGCTGAAACAAACCCGAACTGGGTCATTGCATACAACATGCTCGGCTACATCAATATGCGCAAGGGACGCTTCTCCGAAGCCGAAGAGCACTTCAAGAGCTACCGCTTCATCGCCCCCGATCAGGCCAACCCTTACGACTCGCTCGGGGAGCTCTTCATCGCCCTCGGTCGCTATGACGAGGCCGAGGAGTCTCTCGAGAGAGCGCTCGAGGTCAAACCCGATTTTTGGGCGTCCTACCAGCACATCGTTCTCATGAAGACCTTCATGGGCGATCTCGACGGCGCTCGAAAAACGATCTCCCGGGCAGAAGCGGCCGGTGCCCCGGAGGAGATGACTGGAGCTCTCGGGTGCCTCGAGAAGTACATGGCGATGCGCAACGCCGGGCAGTGGCAGCTGATCCTCGACAACGGTGACTCGGAATGCATCGAAGGGGAGCATCTGAACTTCCCCAAGGTCATCACGCACCTCGCGGCGAGCGAGCTCGGTGAATGGGAAACGGCGCGAAAAATCGAGGCCGAGGCCTCGAAGCTGCTCGCCAGCTATGAGGAAAGCGACATGCCGAAGGAGATCGTGACATTGCGGGGCGGCGTCGATCACCTCGAGGGCGTGCGGATGGCTTTTCAGGGTGATCTCGAGGAGGCCGTCGAAAAACTGCGTGCCGCCGACGGAGGTCTCACGTATGGCGAGGCCGGGACGGCGATCTTCAAGCTCTACAACCGCATGATCCTCACCGAGCTGCTGCTCGCCGACGGCAAGGATGCGGAGGCGCACGGCCTGTTGGCGAAGATCCGTGGTGTCAATCCAATGTGGGTGGCGGAATTCGAGGACGCCGGGTTGCGGATCATAGGCCTCGAGCGGGGCTGACAGATAGGGTGTTCGAGTAGAGGCCCTCCGCTCTGAAAGCTTGAGCCGCGTATTGAAACAATCTTCGACCTTTGCCGTACAATGCTGCTGAGAGGCGTGTATCTGCACGCTGCGTGCCGTTTGCGCTTCGGAAAGATCGCTGGGAGGCCGAATGAAGCGTTGGATGTGGATGACTCTGGCGGGCGTGGTAGTGGCCGCAGCCGGTGTGACGCTCGTCGCACTTCCCAAGGAGCAGGAGTGGACGACCGACTTCCCCGAGGCCCTGGCCGAGTTTCAGGCCGGTGTGGATGCGCAGATGAAAGTTTACGAGGCGGATGCTGCGCGACACTTCGAACGAGCGTTGGAGCTCGACCCCGATTTCGTCATCGCCAACCTGTTTTCTCTGCAGCACGTATCGCACGAGAACTCCGAGTTAAGGGAAGCGCGGTGGGCCAAGGTCGAGACCGCTGACACCTCGAAGCTGACCCCCCGCGAGCGGTTTTTTGTCGAACGCAGCATAGCCCGCCACGAGGAGCGGCTGGACGACGCTGACGAGCTCCTCGACGAATACGTGGCCAAGTACCCCAACGATCCTCATATTCTCAACCAGAAGGCCCTGTACGCCTGGCACGCCGGCCGCATGGAAGAGGCCGCGAAGCTCTACCAGCGTCTGGTCGAGATGAGCCCCAACTGGGTCATCGCCTACAACCAGCTCGGCTACATCAACATGGGTAAGGGGCGTTTTGCCGAGGCCGAGGAGTCCTTCAAGAGTTACCGTTTCATCGCCCCCGATCAGGCCAACCCCCGCGATTCTCTCGGAGAGCTCTTCATTACCCTCGGTCGCTACGATGAGGCCGAGGAGACCCTGGAAAAGGCGATCGAGATCAAACCCGACTTCTGGGCCAGCTACGCGCACCTCGCGCTGTTGAAAGGTCTCGGCGGCGATCCTGAGGGCGCCCGCGAGGTGATCGCGCGCGCGGAGCATGCTGAGGCGCCGCAGAAATGGCTGACCGAGATGCACTGCGGCCAGCGCTATATGGCATTGCGGAATGCCGGGCAGTGGCAGGAGATCCTCGACCTGGCGGAGTCCGATTGCGTCACCGGCTGGAAGAGCGGTTATGCCGTCGTGGCCACCCACTTTGCAGCCTGCCAGCTCGAAGAGTGGGAAAAGGCGTTGTCCCTCGAGGTCGAGACCGCAAACGTCCTCAAGAAGGTCGGCCAGGGCGGCGATTCACGAAAGGTCACGACTTTGCGGGGAGTCTTTGCCCATCTGCAAGGCGTGCGGTTGGCGTATCAGGGGAACTACGCTGCGGCCGAAAAGCAGCTGCGGCTCGCTGACGAAGAGCTGACCTATGTCGAAGCCGGCACAGCCACCTACAAGCTCTACAACCGCATGGTCCTCGCCGAGGTGTTGTTGGCGGACAAGCGGGATGCCGAGGCGCACGGATTGCTCGCCAAGGTGCGCGTTGTCAACCCCATGATGGTCGCCGAGTTCGAAGAAAATGGTCTCAAGATGCTCGGCCTGAAACGAGGCTGAGCCAACCCAAGGAAATCTCGAGGGGCGCTCGGCGCCCCTCTTCTTTCGACCTCTCCTCTCGGATCGAGACCTACCGCGGGACCAGCGGCTTCAGGCTGCCCATTGCCAATTGGAGATCTCTCACTAGAAGATGCTCTCCAAGGCGTCGCTTGGTCGCCTCGACGACGCGGGTGAAGTACCACAGCTGCCTTTCGGGACCGGCGTTGAAGCTCTTCCACACGGAATCGGGGTCGTCGGCGATGCCGAGGTCTGTAAGCAGTGATTGCATGTTGTGCAACACGTCGGCCGCCTTGATGAGGACCGCGTCGAGGGGCATGCTCTCGAGATGATCGAGCTGCTCATGCTTGCGAATTTCCCAGGTGGCTTCCTCGTTGAGATCGCGTCGTTTGTGTTCGGTGACCTCGAGCACCAGGGATAGGACCTCGTCTCCGAGGTTTGTGCGGATGCTGTCGCGGCCGTCGGGATCGGGAACGTCCTCCAAGTAGTCGTGGAGGATGGCCGCCGCAAGAACCTCGTCTCGGACGCCGACCCGGGCGAGGATGCACATCGTCCCCATGAGATGGGTGATATAGGGAACGCGATCCGGAAAGGATGGATGAGTCGCGAAGCCGTCGTCGGGCTCATCGGTGTTGTGTTTTCGAAACTGGTGGTAGTGCCCGCGGGCCGCTAGGCGGACCGCGGCCTCGAGGAGCGGGGAGTACAGAGCTCCGCGCGGGCGGCCGGGGTGGGTGGGATCCGGAGACATGGTCTCTTTATTGTATCAGCAGGGGATTCCCGTCCACCCGCCCGATGCTCGATACTCGATTCTCGATCCGCCCGCCCACCCAAAGAATTTCGGATTTCGAATTTTCCACCCACCTGCCCCTTGACAAGCTCAGGTCAAAGATCCACGGTTTTGGTGTATCCAGCATCGAGCATCCAGCATCCAGCATCCGGCATCCAGCATCCAGCATCAGGCGTCACGCTACACTGGAGCCCGGAGGTGGCGATGCAAAAAAGATCCATTCTGGCGCTCACCATCCTGCTGTGGACGGTGCAGGCGGGCGCCCAGTTCGTGGCCCCGGGGGGGACGATCCCGGCGGTCGCCAACATTCCCGGCGAGAATGATACTTTTTGGAGGTCGGACGTCAGTGTCCTCAATCTGAGTTCGGCGGGGACCGAGGTCGTGTTGCTGCTCCTCCCCGAGCTGAAAAGTACGGGTCCCACCTTCGATCCCCAGATCAGCGATCCGATGCCTATCGCCGGCGACGGCCAGCTCACCCTCACGAATGTCGTCACTGCGGTTTTCGGCCTGCGAAACGTCAAGGGCGGTCTTTCGGTCTTTTCCACCAATGGCGCCCCACTCGTGCTGGCCTCGCGGACCTACACAAATGCTGATGACGGAGGGAGCTACGGGCTCAACGTTACCGGAGTGCTCGTGGCCGATACCGCGTGGGTGGCCAATGTCGAGCACGACGGGCTCTTTCGAACGAATATCGGAGTGTTCCTCCCCGCTGATCCTCCGGCGGGGCAGCAGCTGGTCTTCACAGTTACGGTTTATGATGTCGATGGCCTCGAGATGGCCGAGGGTTCGCTGATCTTCAGCTCCGCCGGTCTGCGACAGAAGGACCTGGATTTCTTCGGGCTCGAAGGAATCCTCCTCGACGGTTGGGTGAAAATCCGGTGCAGCGACCCGACCGCCATCTGGTATGCCTATGCAACGGTCATCGACAATGTTTCCGGAGATTCGGTCTACCGGGCAGCCATCACCCAACAGTCGTCGATTCCGTAAGCGGCAGGCGGTGCCGAGCGTCGGTCTGGCACCGCCTGAAGCGCTTCACAGAAACCCGCGCTCCCTCATCCACTGGTCGTTGAAGATCGTGCTCAGGTAGCGGGTCCCCGAGTCGGGAAAGACGGTTACGATTCGCGCCGATCGATCGAGTTGCTGCGCGAGCTTTCGGACGCCCCACAGCGCCGCTCCAGACGACCCTCCGCCGAGGATGGCCTCGCGGCGGGCGAGGCCGCGGGCGGCACGAAAGGCCTGGCGATCAGTCACCCGGTACATGTCGTCGATGAGCTCGAAGTCGGGACAGGAGATGATCTCCTCGTCACCGAGACCCTCGAGCAGATAGGGCTCCGGTGGACCGTGGCGACCCGTGTGGAAATGGTCGAAAAAGACCGATCCCTCGGGATCCACAGCGACAACCTTGATCGTCGGGTCCTGTTCTTTGAGGTATCGGGCGACCCCGCAGACGGTGCCACCAGTGCCGATTCCAGCCACAAAGTAGTCAATCTCGCCATTCATTTGCTGCCAGATCTCCGGGCCGGTGGTGCGGTAGTGGGCCTGGTTGTTTTCCCGGTTGTTGTGTTGATCGGGGAAGAATGCATCGGGATTCGAGGCCACGATCTCCTTCGCCTTGCGGTTGTAACTTTCAGGATCTTCCGGCGGAAGGTCTCCGTCCACCAGAACGAGGTTGATGCCCATCGCGCGCAGGCAGTCGAGCTTCTCCTTCGAGGTCTGGCGCCGCACCACCATCGTGCACCGGAGATCCTCGAGGACCGACATCATTGCCAGACCCATGGCGGTGTTTCCCGAGGAGTTCTCGACGATCAGATCGCCGGCCTTGAGACGACCGTCGGCAATCGCCGCGCCGATCATGTATCGGGCAATCCGGTCCTTGACGCTGCCCATCGGGTTGAGGAACTCGATCTTGGCGAAGACCTCGCAGTCGAAATCGTCGACGGTTGCGCTGAGACGGACCAGAGGAGTCCATCCCACCGCGTCGGAAATCCGATCGTAGACTCGAAGCTCGTTCATGGTGGGGGATTATAAACATGTGGGTGGCACCGATGATGGCCAAGTCGTGGCAATTCGATGGAACGACTGGCTGAAAGGGGCAGTGGAGAATTCGGAATTCGGAATTTCCTCCCGCCCGTAGTGATTTCGAATTTCGGATTTCGGGTTTCCCGCCCGCCCACCCACACGAACACGAGAAACGAGATCGCCCTTCCGCGCGTGCCGCTGCCTCTGGTAGCTGCTGCTGCGCACTGGCGCTGTTCACTGCCCCGGTTCCTGCCGCTGATCTCTGCCGCTGTCACTGCCGCTGGCTCCCGAGGACTGCGTGTCACCGGTGGATACAGATTCCAGCGTATCCCACGACCGCGGAGCGGTCGCCGCTGACATCGCCCGAGGTCGCATAGGCAATCAGATGGGCGTCGACGGCACCCAGGCGGTTGGCCGTCTCGATGGCGACAGTGGCTGGAACCACACCGCACATTGTGATGCCCTCGTTGTGGACCGTATCATAGAGCGTTGCCGGATCGCGGGTCAGCGCGGCTTCGATGGCGTGACGATCGAGGCGCCGCGCGTCTTCGTCGCTGAGGTAGTGGCTCATATCCGAGGACGCGATGATGCCGACGGGTTCGCCGAGATCGAGGATCAACGTGGCGAGGATTTCTCCGAGCTCGAGGCATTGGTCCAGCGGTAGGTGGCCGAGGCAGAGCGGCGTGAACTCGAGATCGGGCCGTCTTTCAAACAAGAACGGCAGCTGGACCTCGAGCGAGTGCTCGCGCCAGTGAGCACCGGCGTCGAGGGTGGCGGCGGCCGATTTTTCGACGAGTGCCTTCACGAAGCTCGAATCGAGAGCTCTGTCACCGAGGGGCGTGCCCCATCGTTGGTGGGGAGCCACCGCCACCTGCGCACCGACGCCGGTGTGGTTGGGGCCGATCACAAGCACCCGCCGGGGGATGTCGAGGTGCCCGTAGAGCTTTCCCGCGACCCCTCCGGAGTAGACGTAGCCTGCGTGCGGGGCGATGCAGGCGAGCAGCTCGTGACGCTCTTCCTGCACCTGCACGAGCTGCGTCACCTCTTGCTGCAAAGCCGAGGCGTTTCCGGGGTAGAAGGTGCCGGCAACCGCGGGCTCTCGCCGTGTCGATTCCATCGCAGACCTCCGATGTGGTTCTTCATAGAACTTAGGTCGTTGAGGTGTTCGAGGTCAAGACTCCTCGGCGAGACGTCGCACGATCTCGGCGTCGGCCGGCGGGGTTGGGTATGACGGCAGATCGATGACCGGTACCCACGTGACAGCCTGGCCCTCGCGTCCTCGGGGCTCTCCAGCAACTATTCGAACGGAGTAGAAAAGCAGCAGGATCCGCAGACCCGGTTCCTCGTGGACCGCGAAGGTGATCGGTTGCTCGACCCGGACCTCGAGACCGAGCTCCTCGGTGAGCTCGCGCGCCAGGGCGTCTCGGGGTGCTTCGCCGTCGTCCACCTTCCCGCCTGGGAACTCCCACAAGCCCTCCATGTGACTGCCGGGCGGCCGTCGGGTCAACAGCACCCGACCATCGGTGTCGCGAATCACCGCTGCCACCACGGTCGTGCTGTTTGTCGTCGGTGTGTCTTTCGCCATCGTCAGAAATTAACCGGGAGGCGCGTCGCGGTCAAACGGCGACTTCCCTCTGCGCGCTCAACCTCAGCTTGGCCATTGCTTCAGAATGCACCTTGAGTTCAAAACGCCACGATGAATCCAACGACAGGGTCAGGCGCAGCGATCAGCGACAGGTACAGCGGCAGGTTGATAACGCTGTCTCGGTTTACTGCCTCTGCCGCTGATCCTACCCCTGGCCCTGTCAACTCACGCTGCCTCTGCCCCTGCATCCTGAGTCCTTTAGTCGGGTGAATGGATGGAATTCCGAATTCCGAATTCCGAATTCCGAATTTCTCAGGCTCCCCTGCACTCGTCGGGCAAGGGCACGGGCACGGACACCGGCGCGGGTCGGGGCACCTGTAGAATGGCACCCCATGTCATCGAGCTTTGATCATTTGCTGGAAATCATGGATCGCCTGCGCGACCCCGGGGGGTGCCCATGGGACCGGGAGCAGACTCTCGAGACCCTCGCGCCGTACTTCCTCGAGGAGGCCTACGAGGTGGTGGACGCAATTGCGGCTGAAGACCCGGAGAAGCTCTGTGAGGAGATCGGCGATCTCCTGCTGCAGATCGTCTTCGTGGCGCGGATCGCCCGCGAAAACGGGTGGTTCACCATTAACGATGTGTGTGACGCCATCTCGGACAAAATGGTCCGGCG
This sequence comes from uncultured Thermoanaerobaculia bacterium, assembly GCA_965364305.1. Taxonomy (GTDB): domain Bacteria; phylum Acidobacteriota; class Thermoanaerobaculia; order Thermoanaerobaculales; family Sulfomarinibacteraceae; genus Sulfomarinibacter. Next base: position 4,014 of record CBDTWX010000120.1, on the reverse strand, counting down.
TCACCCCCACGTATTCGGCGACCGCGAGGTCGACGATTCCGCCGAGGTGATGCGCAACTGGGAGGACATCAAACGGATCGAGCGTGCCGACGAGGCGGAGGCCTCGGTGCTCGACGGTGTTCCAGGCTCGTTGCCGGCCCTGCTCAAGGCCTTCCGGATGACCGAAAAGGCTGCCGCCGTTGGGTTCGATTGGCGTAAACCGGCGGACGTGATGGACAAGATGCGGGAGGAAATGGACGAGCTCGAGGCCGAGCTCGATGCAGGGGAAGATGTGGCCACGAGCCGTGTTCGTGCCGAGATGGGTGATGTTCTCTTCGTGATGGCCAACCTTGCCCGCCACCTCGGTGTCGAACCGGAGACCGCCCTCCAGAGCACCAACGCGTCGTTCAAGCGCCGATTTGAAACCATGGAAGACCGGTCGCGGACGATGGGGCGCGACTTCCGCGAGATGAGTCTCGAAGAGCAGGATGCCCTGTGGGGAGAGGTCAAGGCTGAAGAACGTGCGGACGGTTCGTTTCGACCGGAGAGGAAACCGAGATGAGCGATTTTTACCAGCACCATCATTTCACCACGCTGCACCGCCTCGCCCGTTTGCCGTTGGATGAGTTCGAAGCGGGGTTGGAACGTGCAGCGGCGCGGCGCCGAATGGCCCTGTTGCTCCCCAGCCTGGCGAGCGAAATGGACGGCGCAGCCCTTCCACAAATCGTCGAGGAGCTTCGCCACGTCAACTACCTCCATCGCATCGTGGTTGCCCTCGATCGTGCGGATGAGCAAGACTACCGGAGGGCCCTCGACTTTTTCTCCGGCCTTCCCCAGGAGACGACTATCGTCTGGCTCGACAGTCCGAACGCGAAGGCGGTATTTCGCCGTTTCGAGGCGGAGCGCCTGGTCGCTCGCGAGCACGGCAAGGGCCAGGGGGTGTGGTTCGCGCTCGGCCATTTGCTGGGGGTCGGCGACTGCCACTGCGTGGCCCTGCACGACTGCGATGTCGTCACCTACGATCGCTATCTGTTAGGGCGGTTGTGCTTTCCGGTACTCAGACCGGACATCGATTTCAGGTTTGCAAAGGCCTACTACGCGCGAATCTCCGACCGGCTCAACGGCCGGGTGTGCCGGCTCTTCATATTCCCGGTACTGACCGCTCTTCGCACCTTCTACCCCGATCAGCCCTTTTTGACCTATCTGTCGGCCTTCCGTTATCCGCTGGCAGGCGAGATGGCCATGGATCTCGATCTGGCGCGGCACATCCGCGTTCCCTCGGATTGGGGTTTGGAGGTCGGACTCCTGGCCGAGGTCTATCACAATCTGTCGCTCAAAGAGATCTGTCAGGTCGATGTCGCCGGTCGCTACGACCATAAGCACCAGGAGCTGTCCGAGAACGATCCAACCAAGGGCTTGATGAGAATGGTGACGGATATCACGGGAACCATCCTGCGCACCCTGGCCTCGCAAGGCACCGAGATCTCGCATGGCGTCATTCTGTCGCTCGAAAGCGCCTACCAACGCATCGCCCAGGATTACGTGGAACGCTATGCATTCGACGCGGCGATCAACGGGTTCCCATACGACCGCCACGCCGAGGAGCAGGCGGTCGAGACGTTTGCGAAAGCATTGGTCGGTGCTGGTGAGCACTATCTCGAGAATCGCCTCTATGCACCGCTGCTGCCCAACTGGAATCGGATGGTGTCGGCGATGCCCGACATCATGGAGGAGCTCGAGATACTCCCCTACAAGGACCACAAGGCGGTGCTCGGGTGAACCCGAGGCGTTCGAACGTTCAACGTTTTAACGTTCTAACGTTCTAACGTTCTAACGTTCTGACAGGACGATCCACGCGATGCCGCCAAAAAACGCGGCGAATATCAGGCCCCACAGGTGGGCCGCGAGGCCGGTTGCTGCTGCGATCCGCAACGGCACCCCAAGAGCGGTGAACGCGGCGGTCCAACCAGCCTCGAGCGTGCCGAGGTTTCCCACCAGATTGAACGGAAGGATATTGGCGATCGCCGCGGCCGCCGCTCCAGCGACCACCGTGGTCGGTGGCCAGCGGTGATCCATCGCGACCAGCAAGATCCAGACCACGCTCCACTGCAGACCCCACATGATCAACGAAACAACAATTGCCCCCGCAAGTCGAACGGGGTGATGCCGGAGATCCCGCACCTCGCGTCGCACCCGACGGATGCGGCGCGTCCACCGGCGACCGGCCATCCCGCGAGGAGCAAGCAGTCGAAGGGCAAGCGAATCCGCGGCGGCGAGCGTGAGCGGAAGCAGAGCGGAGGGAACAACCAACAGTAGGGAAATGACGAGAACGAAAGGCTCGGTAAAACCGCGGGCTGCGAGCACTGCCGCTCCACTCCACAGGCCGAGGGTGGCGAGATCGAGGGTTCTGGCCGCTAACAGAGTGCTCACCCCCGAAGTGAAACCTCGACCGGTGATACGGTCGAGGAGCCAGGGCAGCGCGAGCTCGCCGGTACGTGCCGGTGCAAACAGTGCCGCGGCCTGCGCAGCGGCCGCCACCAGGGTCGCCCGGGTCCAGCCCATACCATTGCCCTCCATCAGCAGCAGCAGACGCAGACCGCGCGCCGCGACAAAGGCGGCCGACACCGTCGCGGCGACCAACAACAGGAGGCCGTCGGTCGCCCGCAGTAGCTGCCAGACCGCGCCGGGTCGCGCGAGGATCAGCACGGCCGTCAGAAGAACAGCGGCGACCAACACGCCGAGCAGACGACCCGGAAGGCCGATTGGTTTCTGAGGTAGAGGACCGGTCATCGTGGAATCAGCGTGGCCGCTCGAGGCTTCGCCGGCGTTGGCGTTCCGCCAGCTCTTCGAGGAGCCGCCGGTTGACTGCGATGAGATCGGCGATGACTCCCGCAAGCCATATCAGAGCGCCGATGACGGTGAGGATCACCGCCAGGATCAGCGACTGGATGTGCCCCGCCGGCGATTGCCAGGTGAGGTAGAACCACATAAAACGCAATAGAAGGGCCAGCCCCAGTCCGATCGGAATGGCGCCCAAGATGAGAAATATTTTGAGTGGGTTGTAGAGGGTCACGATGCGGGCCATGCTGGCCAAAGATCGCAGGACGTAGCCGAGATCAGAGTGGAAAAGGCGCGACGGACGGCTCGATTCAGGGTTGACTCGCACCGGTATCGACACCACCTTGAGACCCGCCTCTCCGGCCTGAAGGATGGTTTCCAGGGTGTAGGTGAATCGAGTGAAGACGTGAAGCCGAAGCGCGGCCTCGCGGGATATGGCCCGGAAACCCGATGCCGCGTCTCGGACGGCTGTGCGGGACAGGCGCCGGACCACCCACGAACCGAGTTTTTGCAGAAGACGTTTCGAGGCCGAGAAGTGGTGCAGGGTGGCGACCTGCCGGTCGCCGATCACCATCTGTGCCGAACCGTCGAGAATCGGCTGGACCAGGGCAGGGATGTCGGAAGCGTCGTATTGGTTGTCAGCATCGGTATTGACGATTACTTCGGCGCCGTGATCCAGGGCGTGGCGCAGACCGGTGGCAAAGGCAACGGCGAGACCGCGGTGAACCGGCAGCCTCACGACCTTGGCGCCTGCCGCCAGCGCGACCTCGGCCGTCCGGTCGTCCGACCCGTCGTCCACTACCAAAACCTCGATGTCGTCGACGCCCTCCAGGGTATGTGGCAGTGCGGCGAGGGTATCGGGGAGATGTGCCTCCTCGTTCCACGCGGGTATTTGGATGACCAGCTTCATGATCTGCGTCCGCTGCAACGCTACCACAGTGCCTTCCGATTCATCCTGCGTTCTCCGCCGCGCCCGCGTCCGATTGGGCGCTCTCATCCTGGCACGGACGCGGACTCGGGTTTTCAGCACCCCTCCTGCAGTTACTTCGGAGCGGCGGCGAAAGACCGGCGTCAGGTCCGTGGCGTCGCGGCGGCATGGCGGCCTCCGGGTCGCTCATCGGGTGGTGGAGTAGCCGGTAAGGTCGGTGGTGTCAAGGGCAAGCCGGCCTCGGAGGCCGGTCGTTCCGACCCGTGACA
>CBDTWX010000119.1:0-12761 GCA_965364305.1 uncultured Thermoanaerobaculia bacterium | reverse complement strand
CCGAAAACCAGAACAGCCCAATCGCTGCACTTTCACGACATTGCCCGTACGACGGGCAGAGGTCACTCCAAACCTATTCGAGCAGATTCTCACGGATATAGGTGAACTTGCCCTTGTTGACGAGCCCGAATCCTTCTTCGAACTCGTTGATCAGCCGCGAAACCGTCTCCCGGCTGGTGCCGATCGAGTGCGCGATATCTGAGTGGGTCGGCCGCCGCACGACCACCCAGCCGTTGCCGACACGCTGACCGTGATCGCGCGCGAGGTCGAGCAGGTACCGCGCGAGCCTTCCCGCGACGTCCATGTAGGCCAAGGACTCCATCTTGGAGTTGGCCCGCCGCAGCCGGCGCGACAGGATGGCCATCAGCTTGCGCGAGATGCCGGGGCTCGTCTTGAGCAGATGATCGAAATCGTCGTGTTTGATCACCAGCAGCTCGACGTCTGTGATGGTGCTCACCGATGCCGATCGCGGCGCCTCTTCGAGCAACCCCATCTCGCCGAAGACCTGGCCGGCGCCGAGAACGGAAAGAATGAACTCCTTGCCGTCCGTTGAGGTGGTGACGATCTTGACCCTGCCGTTGACCACGATAAAAATCTGGTCCGACGGGTCTCCCTCGTGAAAGACCGTGGTATCGGTTTCAAGCTTGCGAACCTGAGCCAACGAGGCCACGTCCTGCAGCTCGCGCTCGGAGAGCTCCGAGAAGAGCTCCAACTCCTTCAACAACTTCGGTACATTCTCGGTCATCAGTCGCCCCGTGCCACCAGATCGATGACGATGGCGCCGACCTTTTCGCCGGAAACCGGCGCCTCGAGCGTCGTACACAGTTCATCGTCCGGTGCAGTGCACCAGTTCGGGCCGGCGAGGTCCAGCAACCCGGCCAGCCTGTCGATCGCCTCGCGTGCCGTCTCCGCGGTCACCGGGCGGTACGGCAGGAATCGGTGCTCCAGCCGGTCGCTGCCCAGCAATCCGAGACGCACGGCGGTGAGGATCTCATTCTGCGATGGCAAACTCATAATGTCCGACAACAATGGTACCTGTCCACCCTCGAGTGTTTCCACCTTTGGAGCCAGGGTCACCAGCACGACGGCCAGGTCTTCCCGGTCAAGCTCGGGCGAGGAGAGTGCCTCCTGGACGTACTCGGGCATCACCGACACCCGCCACCGTAGCTGGGCCGCTCGCAGACCGGGGCCCTTTTCCGGTTGATCGTCGGGAAGTGACGAGTACAGGTTCATGGCGCTCAGCCAGTCACCCGTGGACTCTGCGATCGCCACAGCCGACAGGATCGCCTCGGGATCGTTCGGCAACGAGGTGTAAATCCGCATCGCGGCGCCGAGGTCGCCGCGCGCCTCGGCAATGGCTCCCGACATTCGCACGACGTCGGCATCTCTCGGCAGGACGGCCAACGCGGCTTCGGCACGATCCGGTTCCTCGAGCGTAATCAAGATCCGCGCCTTGAGGAGCACGGCCTCGTGATTGTCGGGCTCGAGAGCCAACGCCGGATCGAGCGTGTCCAGCGCCTCGGCCGGACCCAGTGATTGGAGAATCTGGCGTGCGGCCTCCACGCGATTATCGATCCACCGCCGGTGAAGCTCCTGCGAGCGGTCTTGCCACCGTTTGTCGGACCACAGGTCGGCACCGCGTATCGCTGCATCCAGCGCGAGGCTTTCGTTGTTCGCTTCCTCGGCCGCGACCGACAGGGTCAGCCACGCCGAGGCATATTGGGGAGCGGATTGGGTGAGCTGGGTCAGACCGGGTATGGGATCGCGGTCGCCCGCGACGATCGACGCCTGGAGGGCGAGCAGCTGTCCGGCGGTACCGGCGCCGGTGGCGCCGGCGCGGGCCGATCCTGCGTCGCCCCGGCTGAGCGCATCCCATCCCTTCTCGATTTGCCGGCGTTGACCCTTGTCGAGCGGGGGTCCGCCCGGGCCTGCTGCGGGCGACGGAAAGCCGAGCTGCACGGGTGGAGGTGTCGTCGGTGCCGTCGCGCAGCCACCGATGACGACGATGATGCCGACAGCCGCCGACGGAACGACACCGCCCGCAAAGCGGAGGAACGCTGGCCGTCTCAAATGCTCAGCTCTGTCCGCTTTCGGCTGCATCCGGTTGCGCCTTGCCCGGGAAAGGGCTGACCGGCGCAATGCTCGCGATCGCGTGTTTGTAGACCAGCTGTTCCTGGCCGTGGTTCTCGAGGATCACCGAGTAGCGATCGAATCGACGAATGATACCGGTCAGCCGTTTGCCGCTGATGAGGTACACGTGAACCGTCTTGGACTCCTTGCGAAGCTGATAAAAAAACGGATCTTGGATATTGATAGTACCGCTCGCAGGTCTGTTCATGTTTCACGTCTTTTCTCGGTGTGCATTTCCCATAGACGGGTGACCGCGGCCGCCCCACCATCTTCGACCGGCGGTACCCAATGCAGCGTTCCCTCCCGGAGGCTTCGCAGCCACGTGAGCTGACGTTTCGCGAACTTGCGGCTCGCTCGTTTGGTGTCTTCGATAGCAGCTTCGAGATCACACGACCCTTGCAGAAACTCGACCACCTGCCGGTAGCCGATCGCACGCAAGGCGTGCGCATCGACGGGAACACTGGAGGCCAGGATCCGCTCAACTTCCTCCACAAGACCGCTCTCAAAAAGCCGTTCTACGCGCGCGTCGATTCTAGCATAGAGCTCACTTCTCGAACGCTTCGGCGCCACCAGCAGAGGAGAGAAATTCACCGGCGCCTCGTGGCGTCTCCAGTGGCTGGTAAGGGCCTCGCCGGTGAGCTCGTAGACTTCCAAAGCGCGGATGATCCGTTGACGGTCGCTGGGCCCGATCCTCCGAGCGGCCTCGTCGTCGATCTCCTCCAGTCGCCGAAACAGAACCGAAGGCTCGCGTCGCCACTCCTCGGCAAGCCGCGCACCGATCGTGGCATCTCGCGGAGGGGCCGGGAAGAGACCTTCGAGAAGGGCCCTGATGTAGAAATGGGTGCCGCCGACCAGAACGGCCATGAGGCCATGGCGGGTGATCTCGTCGATTGCGTCGGAGGCAAGATCGGCGAACGCCCCTGCCGAGAATCGTTCCCTCGGATCCGCGACGTCCACCAGGTGGTGCCGGACGCGACGCCGTGCCTCGGGGCTCGGCTTGTCGGTACCGATGTCGAGCCCGCGATAGACCGCGAATGCGTCGGCAGAGACGATTTCTCCGCCCAGCGCCTCGGCAACCTCCAGACCGAGGCTCGTCTTGCCCGATGCCGTCGGGCCCATGATGACGAGGAGGGGAGGGAGGGTCGTTGCCATCAGTTGAAGCGTAGTGTGGCGTTACCCCAAGTAGCAAGCCAGGCGGTCAATTCTCAATTTTGGATTTTGAATTTTGAATTCCCGCCCACCCGCGCAGCCGGGACAGTTGCACCACAAATCCAGATTCACCACGAGTGGTGCACGCGTCTCGCGTGTACCTCGGACGAGTCCGCCGCCCGCCGCTCCATTCCGGCCTACCATATTGGCCTTCGACTGCTGGTCGATCCCGGGCACGCGGTCCCAAGAGCCCCCCGGATCTTTCGTCGCCCGGGCTCGGTCCCTGGGATGGCGCGGACGCAACCGGTACGCAAGCGGTCGTTTGGCGACGCGCTGGGTGCCGGGCTCCTCAGGATGACATCTTGAGACGGCGCTCCACGATCCAAACCTTCGACGAACTCTATGTTTTTCTCTGAACGACAACGTGGGGCGGCGGGGCGCTTGTTGGGGGCACTCGTGTGATCGTCAGAATGCCGTCGCCAAATGTCATCCTGAGGAGGGTTCCTCCCGACGAAGGATCTGGGTGGGTGGCAACTCAAAACCAAACACCAAAAACTAAACACTAAAAACTAAACACTAAAAACTCTAAGTGTTACGGAAACGCCTCCCACTGACGGCCATCCCACCTCGCGCCGCATTGTCCGTCCCGGGCCGGATAGCGGTACGCGATACCGCGATTGGTGAGCTTGGTCAGCACCACTTCGTGGGGATGACCGTGGTTGTTGCCGGGGGCTGCGGGTATCAGGGCAATCCTCGGAGAGGTATGTGCCAAGAGGAGCTGAGAGGATGAATGGCGACTGCCGTGGTGGGGCACCACCAGCACGTCGCAGCCGAGGAATCCGACCCGCGAGACGGCGACCTCTGTGCGCCTTCCGATATCGGCGGTCAGCAACACCACGCCGTGCTGAAAGACCGCCCGAACCACCAGCGATCGTTCGTTCTCGCCTCCCGGCGCGTACCGGGCGGGTGGCCACAAGACCTCGAGACGGAGCGAACCGAGGCTGGTGGCGGAACCGCGCGCCAACCCCTCCACCGAAGTACCGCGGCTCCGTGCGGTGCGAAGCAGCGGTACGCTCTCGGGTTCCGACAGCATCCACACCGGAAGCAGTAATCGATCCACCCGCAGGGTGCGGATCACCCGCTCGATGCCCCCCACGTGATCCTCATCGGTGTGGGAGGCGACGACCGCCACGAGCCTTCGCCGTCGAGCGTCGGCAAGCATGCGCGCCGCCTCCTCCGAGTAGCGGCCGGCATCCACCAGCGCCGTGTCTCGGCGGTCGCTGAGCAGCACCGCGGCGCCGTCGCTGACCGGTAACAGCTCGACGGCAGCCGGTCGTGAAACCGGCCACACGAATGAGGCACCGAACACGCCCAGGGTGACAAACCAGACGGCGGCACCCCAACGCGCGCGGTGCCCGGCCTGCAGACCGAGCCATCCGGCGGCAACCAAAGCCACCGCCACGGCGACCGGCACCGGTGGCGTCAGCACCTCGAACGCGCGGGCCGGCCCTCCGCCCCACTGAAGGATCGCAGTGAGCGCGCTGACCAGAGTCAGCAAGAACGAGGCGCCAGCCTTCCAGACCGGCGCGATGACCACGGCCCCGACCGACGCCAGGACCGTCGGACCGAGGAGCGGCAGCGCCAGCACGTTGGCGACGATCGCACCCGGTATCAGGGTGCGGAAGTGCCAAGAGATCAGAGGCGCCGCCGCCCCCTGGGCGACCAGGGGCACCGCCAGCGCTCCGCCCAGCCAACGAGGTGCCGGGAGAGCTTCGGCGACCGCCGGCACCCATCGGACGAGGGCGGCGGTGATGACCACCGTGAGTGGGAACCCCACGTCGGTGACCAGCGTCGGTCGGGCGACCAGCAGGATCAGAGCGGCCAGCAGCACCGCCGCCATCGGCAGGATGGCGCGGCCGAGAAGGCGCGCGCCGAGATAGATCACCCCCATGAGCGCTGCACGAACGGCTGACGGGGCGGCGCCTGCAAGAACGGCATAGGCGGGCAGGGTCATGAGCACCGCGAAACGGGTCGCGCGGGGACTTGCGCCACAAAGCGGTACCAACAACCAGACAGCTCCGCCCACCAACCCGACGTGCAGACCACTGACGGCCAGAAGATGAGCGAGGCCCGATCTCCGCCAGCGATTTCGTCTTTCGGCCGGCACGAGATCGCGGCGTCCGAGGGCAAGCGCAGCGGCGAGCTCGGCGGCGCGGATCGTGGGTACCGAGGTTCCGGCGGAGGAGAGGAGTTTGTCGGCCAGCCAGTTACGGAAACTGGGCAGGGCACTCCGTCCACCGCTATCCGAAAGAAGGCGTGCCGATGACACCACGAGGAGCGGGGATTGGGGAGAGCCACGCACTCGAGCGAGGGTCTCGACGACAGCCCCGGGCGGGGGCAGCGAGGAGGGATTGGCCTCGCCGCGAACCTCGAGTCGGCATCGCGGCGGGAACTTCAGCCCCTCGCCACGCATGCCCGCCTGAACGACCCGAACACGTGTGCGACGGCCCCACCGCGACTCGATCCAGCCTTCGTTCACCACGACCTGGGCGCGTACCGTCGTTTCGCCGTCCGAGAAGTGGCGCTGGAAGATCAGGCGGTCGGCGGTTGCACCGAGACCGCGCGCGGCGACCAGCGCAAAGCCCGCCAGAAGCCACCACACGATCGGTGAATCTCGTCCTCTGCGCAGCGCGACGAGAGCGCACGCACCTCCCAGACCGAACAGCAGGTAAGGCGACCACGAGGGCCCCGTCACACCGGTCAGCGCAGCGGCTGCCGCACCGATCACCGCGCCCGTGGTCAGCAACCACAGCGGGCGCAGGGCGCGGGCTTCGGGGGAGTCGTCTTTCATCGCTGTCAGATCTGCTCCATCAGCGCCAGGATCTCCACATGGTGGGTATGGGGGAAGAGATCGAAAAGCTCGACCTCGGTCGGACGGTAGCCGTGTTGCGAGAGCACGCCGGCGTCGCGCGCCCAGGTTGCCGGGTCGCAACCGAGCATCAGGATGCGGTTCGGTTTCCATTCGACAAGGTCATCGAGAAGGGCGCGGCTCATACCGGTCCGCGGCGGATCGGTGATCACGAGGGCGCGAGGCGAGAGGTTCTCAGCGGCGCTGACAAAGGCCTCGGCGGTCCTGCCGACCGCAACCCGCGCCTCCGGGAGGTTTCTCTGAGCGGCACGGGCAGCCGGCTGGTGAGGCTCCACCAGGGTGAGCTGGCGTTCACCCGCCGAGCGTGCGGCGGCGGCCAGAAAACCGACCCCGGCATGAAGGTCGAAGACCGGGCACCGATCATCTCCGGCGAGCTCGGCGACCCGATCGAAGAGCGTGCCGAGGAGGTGGCGGTTGCCCTGAAAAAAGGAGCCGATGGGTGCGACGAGCGGTATCGGCAGCTCGAATGTCACCTCGCTGGAGCCCCAGCCGTGGCTCGGTTGACCGCCAGACCACAGGCCGTGGAAACCGGCGATCGAGGAACCGAGCTCGTGTTCCTCGGGGAGCCAGGAGGAGTCGAAGGTCCGCGGCCCGCCCTTGGATCGTCGGAGGCCGGCGACGGCTTTCGAGGAATCGGTTCCCTCGAGCCACTCCACATCGACCGGAACAGGACAACGTGCGCCGAGTGATGCACGAAGGAGCGGTAGGGTCTTCACGAGCTGCGGCGAGGCGATTCGGCATCCGTCGATCTCGGCCACGTCGTGGCTTCGGCTCTCGAAAAAACCCAACCTCCGGCGGTTCGGATCCCAGTGGAGGCGTGCCCGAAGGCGATAGTTCGCCGGCGAGCTGTGGATGGATGCACCGGCGATGAGTTCGGCCAGATCGGGATATGCCCGAGCGGCTTCCGAGGCCGCTGCGGCCTTGAGTGGTCCACCGGCAATCGGGTCAACGTGAGGCCAGTCACAGCCGCCGCAGATGCCGGACTGCGGGCAGGGATCGGCCATTCTCGCGTGATGACGCCCACTTTGCACCTCGAGCGTTCGGGCCTCGACAATGCCTGCACGACGGCGGGTCGGCTGTACCTCGACCACCTCACCAGGCAACGCGCCGGCAACCATCCAGGTTTGGTTTTCGCGGTGCGCGATCGCCCGCCCGCCGCCGATCAGTTTTTTGGCCCGCAGCGCGACGACAGCGCCCTCCGGCCCCTCCGACCTGGCGCCGTCGCGACTGGAGCTCACCCGTTGAGCTCCAGACGCGGCAGATTCAGCAGGTTGCGGAGCATCCGGTCACGGAGGGCCCGAAAGGTACGATCTCTCGCCTCGTGCTGTGTGGACGTGCCTTCGGCCTCGGCGCGCGCCCGTTCCTCGAGTTCTGTGCGACTTTCCTCGTCCAGGGCCGCGAGACAGTTGGCGAGGAGGGCGCTCTCGAGCGCGAAGAGGTGCTCCTCGACGACACCCGGCGGTAGCTCCGCCGATGCCTCGATCGAGAACGCGATTCGATCGATCACATCCGCGACCCTCGGCCTGGTTCCTCGGAGCTCGTTGCCGGTCGACCTCAGGCCGTCGGCGAGAGATTCCAGGGCCGTGCTCGTGTCGAAAACCGGCTGGTCGCCGTTGTGGTCGTGCCCCCCCACCTGCATCTCGGCAAACCGCCGGGCGTGAGCCTGGACGGCGTGTCGGCAGTACGAAAGGCTGACCACGGGGTCGAGTTCCCCGCGTTCTCGGCGCCTGGCAAAGACCTCTGTAACACCCGCACGCACGGCCGCTAAAGGAATCTCGTCGCGCCACCATCCGCGCAGCAGCTGGAAGTCCTTTGGAGACAACATGTGTGGCACACCGCGGAGGTTGGCAAAGAGGTCCTCGACCGCTCGATAGTAGGAAATCTCACGATCGTCTTCCGGCGCCATGGCGAGAGTGTACCCTGCAATGCTCGCTCACGCGCGGTTGCGCGTGGGCGAGAATTGCGGATCGAAATTCGAAATCCGAAATTCCGAGGGTGGTTGGGAACGAAAACCTAGAAACTCACGAGTGCTGACCACTCGGGTGAGCTCGATCTCCTGCGCTTCCATTGTCCCCGGCATTTTTCCTGTCCCGAGAGGTTATACAATGCGGGTGCATCATGCGTCGTCATTTTTGGCCGTCGGTTGCTGTCTGTCTGGCTTTCGCGGTTTCCCCCGCGTGGGCGGGGCCGTGGGGCGGTCTGCCTGACGCGGTGGCGAGGCTCCAGGTCGACCCTGGCGACCGTGCCGCCGAGCGGGTGGTTGGCGAGGCCGAGGCCTCGATCATGGTCGAGGCGAGAAACGGCCGGCTGGCTGCGGTCGCGGCCTTGATGGAAGTCTACGCGAGCCTGGTCATGCGCCTTCCAGATGGGGATGAGCGCGTTCGCCGAATTGAAGAACGAGTCGCGGGGACCCTGACGACCTTTGGACAGGCCCGGAGAGAGGGTGACGTGGCGACCGCGGCGGCTGCATGGGCGATGGCTGCGAATCTCGATCGAACAGGCGCTGCGGTCGGACTGCTTCGTCAGATTCTCTTGCCACCGCCCGACCCTGAGGGGGGCGACACATGGACCTCCCCGCTCGACGGTGCGAAGCTCGTCTACCACCCGGCGTCGCGGGTCCGCGTGGGATGCTCCGAGATTGATCGGCGCTGCCGAGAGAACGAGGTCTATTTCCGCTGGGTCGAGGTGTCGGGTTTCTGGGCCGAGGCCCACGAGGTGTCGAACGACCGGTATCGGAGTTGTGTCGATGCAGGCGCGTGCAGCCCGCCTCTCGATCCGTTTCGATTCAACGAACGCTCGCGAGGGTCCGAGCCGGTTGTGGGTATTTCCTGGCGTCAGGCGAAGGACTACTCCAGGTGGTCTGGCCGCCGGCTGCCGTCGGAGGCCGAGTGGGAGCGCGCCGCCCGAGCTGCAGAGATGCGTTGGCGTTTCCCTTGGGGCAACAACCGGGCCGCCGACCTCGCCAATGTCTGGGACGAAATGCGTCCGTCCGGGCGCGGACCCACCGCCGTCGGTTCCTTTCCGGCGACCGGGCTCGGCATCTTCGACATTGCCGGAAATGTTTGGGAATGGTGTGAGGATCGATATCAACCGGGCTTCAAGGATCTGCCTGCCGATGGGTCACCCCTGCACTCTGGAATCGGGCGGGTCGTCAGGGGAGGCTCATGGAGAAGAGATATCGATCTCGCGCGCGTGTCGACTCGATCGTGGTACGACGAGGGATACCGGGCGGACGATGTCGGATTTCGATGCGTCATGGATGCGTCGACCGAGATCAGTGACGGCAAGGTGGTGGCGGTGGCGAGCCGGGCGTATCCGACAAAGGTCCGGCCCGGCCAAGAGCTTGACGGCGCCGAGCTGACCACCGAGGACAGACGGTATCTCGTGCGCCGAGCAATCACCTGGCTCGTGCTCGAGGAACGCCCCAAGGAGGCGGTGCTGCAGGCCGAGTCCTTGCTCCGGACCGATCCCCGAGATCCTGTGGCACTCGATCTCCTCGATTGGGTAGAGGATGAGCTGACGGAAGCTGCCCGGGCCGGCAATGTTTCGGCAGTCGCCGAGCTCCGGTTCAGCTTTCAGAGGGCGGTGTCTGGTGACCCTCGGTTCGAAAGGCGCCTGCAGGCGATGGAAGTGCGCCTCGTGGACGCCCTGAGGTCCTGTGGCGAGACCTTCAGTCGAAACGGCGACTTCCGTCAGGCTTCTGCCTGTATCGAGGAGGGGCTCAAGATCGCGTCGAGCGATCCCGCGCTCCGCCGGGCGCTGGCGTCGCTCGAACGAACGCCTGGAGAGCTGCGGACCTGGCCCGCTGACGGCAAGGTCATGGCCTGGGTTCCGTCGGGCTCCTTTCGCTACGGTGCCAGCGAGGGGGATCGACAGGCGGCGACCGACGAGTTTCCGGTCGGGGAGTTCATCGTCACGGGATTCTGGCTCGACAGAACCGAGGTCACCAATGCCGAGTACCGGCGGTGTGTGGATGCCGGCGCGTGCACGCCGCCAAGTCGGGTCGAGGCCTACAACGATCCGAATCGGTCTTCGAACCCGGTGATCTGGGTGAGCTGGTTTCAGGCCAGGGACTACGCTCAATGGGCGGGAAAGCGGCTGCCCACCGAGGTCGAATGGGAGCGGGCGGCGCGCGGCGCAAGCGAATCGCGGTTCCCGTGGGGAGACAGGTGGGACCCATCGATGGCCAACGGCATGGGCACCGCAGAGGGGGATTATTGGGCCGCCGAGGCACCCGTCGGCAGCTTCCCCGCGAACACGTGGGGCATTCACGATCTGATCGGAAATGTCGCCGAGTACGTGCAGGATGTTTATCACATGAGCTACGGTGGTGCACCGCGAGACGGCCGCGCGTGGGAGCAGGAGACAGGTTACGCTTCAGAGCGTCGCCGGGTCACGAGAAACGGTTCGTACGCCGATCCGCCGAATCGGCTCCGGGTATCTCGGCGCGACGGGCGACGACCCGATAACCCGAGCCGTGCCATCGGTTTCCGCTGCGCCGTGGATTGAGGGCCGGTCACCCAACATCAATTTTCATTTTTGAATTTTGAATTTCCCCCCACCCGCCCTGACTCACAGATCCCTCCGTTTCGTCGCTTCGCTCTTCCGGTCGGGACGACAATTTGATACCGCCCGCCCCTCCGGTCGGAATGACAGCTTGATGGCCTTTTACCGATTCAGCAAACGGGGTGACGAAAAGTGTGTCATTTCGAACAGGGACGCGTCGCGTCCTTGGAGGAATCTCTGGGCAGGGGTGGGTGGCAATTTCGAAATTCAAAATCCCAAACTCGAAATTACTGGCGAGGGTGGGCGGGCGGCATTCCGAATTCCGAATTCAGAATTCCGAATTCCTCAGAGCCCCACCTTCTCGAGGATGCGATCCAGCGCCTCGAGCTCGCCCTTGGTGGCATAGAAGTGAGGCGAGAAACGTACGTTCCCCTGGCGCGCCGACACCACGACCCGTCGTTCGCGAAGCCGTCGAACGACATCGATCGGGCTCACTCCGGGGTGCCGCGCCGCGACGATGCCGGCGATTGGATGACCCGATCCGGGTGAGTAGACGTCCCAACCGTGGGCCAGGAGAATCCTGGTCAGCAGCCGGCTCAACGTCTCGATTCTCACCTGGATGTTCTCACGTTCTACCGCCGCGATCAGATCGAGGCCGGCGGCCAGACCGGCGACCCCGATGTCGTTGGTGGCGCCGGCCTCGAAGCGTCGTCCATCCTCATGCAGGACGAGACGCTCCAAAAAGTAGTTGTGAGGATCCAAGGCGACGTTCCGCCAGCCCGAGATGACGGGGTGAAGCCGAGACCTCAGCTCCGGCGTCGTGGCCATCAACCCAGCGCCCTCCGGTCCGAGAAGCCACTTGTGGCCATCGGCGACGACAGCATCGACGCCGAGCGCCCCCATGTGCATCGGCAACACACCGAGGCCCTGGATCGCATCGACCACCAGTAGAACATCGCGGTCGCGACAGAGCCGGCCGAGCTGGGCGAGGGGGGCGATCCACCCGCTGTGAAATGCGACCCAGGAGACCGCCAGAACTCTGGTCCTCTCTCCCAGGTTTTCCTCGACCACGTCGGGGTTGATCCTGCCGTCCGGCTGTTGAAAGCGGACGATCTTGACACCCCTCCGGGCGAGACCGAGCCACGGTGAAACGTTGGCCGCAAACTCCTCGCTTCCGACCACGACCTCGTCATTCGTGCCGAGGTTCAATCCCTCGGCGATGAGCGAGAGCCCTTCCGACGTGCTGCGGATGATCGAAATGTCGTCCGGATCGCAGCCGATCAGCTGGCTGCCGAGGTGTCTGCAGCTGAGTTGGTTGTTTCGCCATTGTCGATAGTTGTCATAGCCCGTCCGTTCCTGCTCCGTGATACGCCGGCGCATGGCCTCGGCAACCGGTTTCGGGAGTGGGCACACGGCGGCGTGATCGAGGTACAGCGAATGCTCGCGCACCGGAAACTCGGGAAGCCAACGGCCGAGGTCGAAGGTCATGGGAAGACCTTCTGTATTCGGCTAGACATTCGACATCAGGTGAATCTTCATGATCTGTACGAGGCCGACCTTGGCCAACGATTGAGGGTTGCGGATCGCCATCGGGATGAGATCGCTCTCCGTAATGCCGAGGTCCATCACATTCGGGCCCCGAAGGAGACCGTTGCCCGTCGCTCGCCCCGTCGGTTCGCCGTGCGAGCTCATGGCGCGCGCGAGTTCGATCAGGTTTTGCCATTGTGCGGGGGGGTGGTTCGGTTGGCTGGACAACGGATAGATGACGTATCCGACCCGGGTGTTGAGATCGGCCGCCTGCAGGACGTCGGAGTCGGTCGCGGACGAGAGGAAGCGCTGACTCACCGCGTAGGTGTAATCGGGATCGAGGTCGCGGAGGATCACCAGGTGCTCTTGATCGCTCAATCGTGCGGGGATGTCGGAGTCGCGGATCACCATGTTGAGCAGCGCCTGGATGTGGTCGCCGATCAGGGATCCGCCCTTGTCGGTGGCCGGGAAATCCCTCCCCGAGGCAGGTTCGAGCCGAACGAGATAGAAACCGAGGCAC
>CBDTWX010000118.1:0-12805 GCA_965364305.1 uncultured Thermoanaerobaculia bacterium | reverse complement strand
ACAAACCCAACGGATACTTGCGCTTCGCCGCCCTCGTCACGAAACCTGGTGAGACGTACGGGCTAGAACCGGACTCCGATCCAGAAGTTGGTTTGCCAGTCGGTCAGCGACTGGTCGAAGTTCCAGATCTTGACCCAGTCCCAATGCATCGGCAGTCCAAAGAGGTTGAGATCCAGACCCCATCCGTAGGACGACACGCCGTCGATCAGCACACCGTCCTCATAAAGGGTGAAACCCGGCTCACCGAACATGTTGAATTCATTACCATTTCGGTCTTTGTACCACGCCGCACCAACATCCATGAAGATCCGCCCGCGTATGCCGCCAATCCTCAAGAAAGCGAGGTCCATCCTATCGACGAGCGGGAACCGCCATTCGAGGTTGGCAAACCACGTCCGGTTCCCGGAGAGCGAGTACGTGGGGTAGCCGCGGAGGGTGTCGAGGCCGCCGAAGGTGAAGATCCAGGGTTGGTTTCCATCGGCCATACCCACCCACGCACGAAAGGCCAACTCGCTCCGCTGCGAGGTCGGCACGTAGGCCCGCGCATCGAGCGTGATGTTCTGGGTCAAAGCCCCGCTGTCATCGGTGTCGTAGGCGTAGTAGTACCTCGCCTCCCAGCGCGCACCCTTGTGCGGGCCGTAATTTTTCCAGAACGTCGTATCTCCGGCCGCGCCGAAGCCGACGTACGGGGCCTTATTCTGGGACGCGATCGTGGCAATCTGTCCGGTCTCTGGATCTCGGCCGACCGGCTGATCATACCTGCGGTCGAGGTACCCGCCCCTGGCGGAGAGTCGGTAGTACGTTGACAATGGGTACTGGGCCGCAAACTCGGCTGCGGTATAGCGGTACAGCTGTTGTTTGTCGGTCACCTGGAAACGGAGGGGGTCGTAGCCGGTGATGTAGTAGCTGCGACTGTCGAAAACCGACACACCCCACTGGATCCGAGGCTCGAGGTTGTAGTAGCTCACCAGGAAGTTCGAAAAAGTATCAACGCTGTCGACGAGGATCTGGACGCGACGGTCCCCATACTGATCGGCGAGAGTAATGTAGGCCTGACCGAGGATCTGATTCGTCGTATCCACACCGACATAGGCACCGGCGTCCTCGAGGTAGAACTTACGTCCCTTCACCTTTTTGGCCTTGTCGGGATTGATGTCAATGCTCACCGCGGGGACAAACGGCTCGAGCTCGATTTCTTCGGTCGGAGGTGCAGATTTACCGACCTGCTCACCTTGGTTGGCGTCAGCGCCGTAGAGCTCCCAGATCCCATTCGAGTACGCCTGAAATCCCACCCGCTCTCCTTCGAGAGAGTCCGCCGCAACCGGGTTGATCGCGGCGCCGATCACATACGTGAGACGGGTCAGATCGCGGGTATCGAGATCGAGGCGATAGAGATCATAGACCCCGTCCTGACGGTCGGATGCAAAGTACAAACGCTCGCCATCTTGGGAAAAGGACGCGCCCTCGTCATTCCCCGGTCCAAAGGTCAGCTGTTCACGCCTGTCAGGATTTGAAAAATCGAGACCAATGAGCTTACCGGCCCCCCCGATCGTCGAGGTGTAGACCAGTTTCGTGCCGTCCGGGGAGAATGCAGGGGCGGCATCATAAGCCGGATCATTGGTGAAATTGGTGACGCCGCCGGTCTCCAGATCAAGCATGAAGATGTCGAACTGCTCGTTGGCCACGGCATGGAACGCGACATATCTTCCATCCGGCGAGTAGGCCGGTTGGGAGGCCTGGTCAACCGGAAGCTCGATCCTGTATTTCTTCTTGATGCCGCCCTTGCGCACGTCGAGGAGCAGCAGCGAGCGTTCACGCTCGGTCCGAGCAAAAACCGCCACGTAGTTACCATCCGGCGAGAAGGCGAGATCACGACCCTCGGCCGGTCCCACCGTCAATCCCTGCGCCACCAGATACTGATACTTGGTTGTCAGACCCTTGGTGAGATTCTTGTACAGCTTGCGATCCGGAACACCGAAGATCGCCACATCCACATCCCGTTTGTAGGTGGTGAATGCGGCCACGAGGTCGCCCGAGGGCGAAATGGCGGGCGAGGTCTGGCTGGAATTCAGAAAACCCGGGACCCGGAACTTGCGGCCGAACTCACCCGGTACCCCGCGGGTCGTGTAGGGCTGGTACTTGCGGCGCAACCAGGTGCGAAAGGCCGCATCGAACTCCTCGGGCTCCATGTTGAGGACCTTGTCGAGCGGCCGACCGACCTGGCCTCCAAAGTTGCCACGAAAAGAAAAGACGAAATCACGAACCACATCCTCTCCCCACTCCTCCTCGATGTACTCGAAGACCTTGTGACCATAGCGGTAGGCAAGAAAGCCCTGCGGTGCACGTTGGATCGACGGGACCTGATCCGAGAGTGCGGCGTCCCGCATGTACATCTCGTCGCGCGACGTCTCATCCTCGCCGAAGTATGAGGCCATCCCCTCCATGAACCACAGCGGGGGACGGGCGTAGATGGCGCGACCCCGCCGTCCGCCGAAGAAGATTTCGTACTGGAAGATATGGGTGAGCTCGTGCTGGATCAGAGCCTGAAGCTCTCGATCGGGAAGGTCCACCGGAAGCACCATCCGGTTTCGGACCGGTGTGGCAAACGCTCCCACGCCTTCGGGTATGAAACTGACGATGATGTTGGTCTGCTCGAACTCGGCGTGGGTCGCGTAGCAGATCAACGGCACAGGTTTGAGGATCTGGAAGTTGAGCTTTCGGGCGATGTCGTCGTAGGCGCTCTCGGCATACGAGGCGATCTTCTCGAGTGACGGCTCGACACGATCGTAATAGGAGATTCTGAAGTGCGGTGTATCGTAGGTGAACCACTTGAATTTATCCCAGCGGACCTTGTTCTTTCCGCCGATGTATGGGTTGTAGGGGCTCTGCTGAGCGGATGCCGACGTTGCGGCGAGCACGATGAGGATGAGAACGAGGGCTGCCGACCATTTTTTCATCTCTTACCTCCGTAGGGTATGAAACGGCGAAGGAATTTGACGGATTCTGGAGCGCTCTGCCCAGCGGTCCGTTTCACGGGGTCACCACCACACCGCATCAGTCGGTGAAGAGCGTGCGTTTGACCTGCACGACACGCGGCACGAAGATCCCGACAAGCCTGTTTTGGAGGGTGTACAGATCAGTGAACATATCCGTGTATTCCTCCAATTTGCGCTCGTTTTGGGGTTTGAAGTCGGTGATCTGTTCCTGGTGGACAACAGAGCCGTCGGCGCCGTTCACGACCACCAAGAGAATGTCGTAACTGAACCCTGTCTCCTCGACAAGCACCTGGCGAAAGTACGTCTTGCCATCTTGGGGTGAGACATACTCTTCGGTCGTGTAACCCGCCCTATCGAGGACCTTCACGTCGATGGACGCCGCGACGATCAGGTCCGCTCCAGTCTCCTCGTTGATGGCCTGCCAAAAACCGGTGTCACCCAAAAGCGCTGCCAGGTGTTTTGCCGCCGGCCGCAAATCGTCCGACTTCGGGAGGAGCCTCAAGTCGGCCTCACGGCGCAAGATCTTGCGCAGGTAGATCTCGAACTCTCGCGACGCCGTCAAATCGATCGACTGGATATCCTCACCCTCGCGAGGTTCGATCAGGATCGGTCCAACGAACACCGACTCGGTGCCTTCGAGATCGAGCTCGGGTTTCAGCTGCAGCTGCATCCGCACCTCTCGCGAGCCGGCATGGCACAATGCGCCGAATGCCAGAAACAGAATCAGTAGCTTAGCCGCTCTTCTGCGCATCGTCCGCCTCCCCCTCCTCGGCCTCCGTGTCCACCTCTTTTTCGGGCTTCGCGATGTAGGTGTTGTAGAACTCCTGGAATCGCATGTAGTTTCGCCGTAGCGCGTCGTTGTTGGGCGCTATCGCGAGACCGGTTTGATAGGACAACAAGGCGTCCTCGAAAAGGCCGTTCGCCTCCTGCGCCACCGCGATGTTGTTGAGAATTCGCGGCTGGTTCGGGGTCAGATCGTTGGCGCGCTGGAAACGTATCAGCGCCTCCTGCCAGTAGCCCCGGCGCGCCACCTTGTAGCCCCATTTCATTTCGGCCTGGGCTTCGTTTTTGGTGCCGTCGCCGGCCACCGCATGCCCTGGGCCGAGCAAGCCGATCACCGCCACCATCATCACGGTTTTCAGAATCAGTCTTCGAAGTACCACCGAACCCCACCTCCGCTGTGCTTGTCGCGCATTCGTATGCCGCGGCCACCGATAACCCATCAGCTACCGACGGGATAGTAACCGGCAATCGTCCGAACCTTGACCTTCTTGCGGTCGACCTCGACCTTGATCTTGCGGAGTTCGTCGGGAGGACGCTCCGAGTCCGAGGTGAACGCAATCAAATACTGTGTCCTCATCTCTCGGTTAATCTCGTCATAAATGGCGTCGAGCCCCGACTTCTCCGACACGAAGAACGCCCTTCCGCCGGTTGCGCTGGCCAGTTTGTTGAACTGCCATCTCGTGCTCACCTTGGTTGCCGGGATATTAATTCCGATCGCGTAGATGGTCACCCCCATGCGCTGTGCGTAACCCAAGGCATCCTCGAATTCGTTATCCGACGAGGTATCCTCGCCATCCGACAACACCACCATGGCGCGCCGACCAGAGACTCCAGAGAACTGAAAGAGACCCATGATCACTGCGTCGTACAGCGCCGTTTCGCGGTCGGCGTAGAGTGCCAGAAGGGCGTTTTCGATGATGTTGAAATCTGCCGTGAAGCCTGCCAGAAGATCCGGACGATCCGAAAAGGTCTCAATAAATGCTCGGTCGCGCGGGCGGAGGAGATCTCTCAAGAAGCCCATCACCACCCGTTGCACGGTGGGAAGGGTGTCGGCCATCGAACCCGACGTGTCGATGACGATTCCCATTCGTACCGGCAGATCGCGGTGGAGCGAAAAATGTGAGATGGTCTGCTCCACCTTGTCCTCGTACACCGTGAAATCCTCGATTGTCAGATCTTCAACCGGGTTGCCCTGGTTGTCGAGCACGGTGATCGGCAGCTCGATGGCCGTCACCTTGACGACCGTACCGAACTGCGGTGAGTTGACAAACTGGATGTCTTCCGCCTGAGAATCGTCCGCGAGGGTGGCCACCGCGCGTAGGTAACCGAATCTCTCCGTAGCGTTGAGCACGACCGACGTTTCGTACGGTGGCTCATGGAGAGTCGCCAAGGGTTCCTCGTTCCAAAACAGCTCGAGTCGCTCCAGCTCGCCGTCGGACGGGATATTGAGCTCGGCGGCGACAGGCACGCGCCCGTCGCTGCTGTCGGCTACGGAAACCGGTTTGAGACGCACATAGAAACGCTCCCGACCAACATTGAGGGTGTAGCCATCACGCGCGATCTCGTTGCCGGCTTCGTCATAACCGACCACCATCACAGCCGTCAGTCTCGGCAACGGTCCGATGTCGAGATCAATATCGAACGGAGGTCGGTTCTTCGTCAGGATTGATTCGTTGTCGAGGAAGAAGGTCACCTTTCGCACCTCTTCCTTTGCGATCGCCTCGAAGCGGCAGAGACCGCTGACCGCGTCTCCGTCCGGCCCGATGAGCTTCAGGACCGGCTCCTCTTCAGGCTCCTCCTCTGTGTTGGCCGCCAACTCCGCCTGGATCGCCGCGACCGCAGGATCCACATACTCGGCGAGAGCCAATTTTGAAAAGTTCAGAGCGACGACCGAAAAGTCGTGTTGGATCACCGATGCGCGGTTGGAGTGGACATCCTCGACCTTGAGGCGAAGGTTGTAGTCACCGGGCCTGATCAAACGATCGAGCAACAAACCCACACGGTCGTCCGCGTGCGGCACCGAATACAGGTACCGGAATCGATCGACCATGATCTCCCCATTGCTGGTGATCTCGCCGACCACGTCGAGCTGTACGACATCGACGTCACCGACCGGGGAGGTCCCGAGGCCGTCCGCATCCACGTCAATCGAAAAACCGACCTCCACAAGACCGCCACGAGCACCTCTCGTGTCATCCTCGACTCTGAACTCGAGAGGTTCGGCATCTTTGTCGAGCAGGGCGGAGAACTCCATGAATCGGCTCGCCGTGGACTCGGCCCCCTTGAGCTGATAGTCGTCGGGAAAGTGATTCATCGCGTTGAGATACTTGGGATCCTTGGACCACAGGTTGACAGCCTGCAGCAACCGTATGGTGACGTCACCGTTTGGGCAGGCGTAGACCGGATTGTCAAACGGGCCTCCACCAAATCCGGTCGTGAATCCGCTGCCTCTGCTCTGTGCTCCACCCCACGGTCGTAGTCGGTCCAGGGTGTCGATCGAGGTCCACATTCTCCAGTGGTTCGACAGGTCCTTGCGCCAGAAAAGAACCACGATGTCCTCTCCAAGCCCCTCGATATACGGCCAGATCCAGAAGTCCATGGGCGGAAAAAACGATTCGCAGCGGGGATTGTGACGACCGGTTGGCGGACCGTGAATCAAAAGCACCCGCGCCCTATCCTCGACCGTGTTGCCAAACTCGGTCCGAGCCATCTGCAGCCGATCGTCATAGATGCCGCGAAATGCCGTGCCGAGACCCGACTGCCTGCCCCAGAGTACCCACAGCCTCTCCGAAAAGGCCTTCCGCTGGGCGTCGGTTTCGAGAGCGAGGAAGGCCTGACGCTGCTCTTTGGTGATGAGGGGGTAGACCTCCTCCTCGAGCCAGATCAGCCAATGGAGGGGAATGTTCGCGAGCTGCTCCGCTCTTTCGGCCTTTTTTCCCTTTTTCTTTCCACCCGCGGCGATGGCGGCGGGACTGCCGACCAGGAGCACCATCAGGCCGCAAGCACACACCAACAGAATCAACCTTCGAATTCTTCTGCCAAACCCGTTTCTCATCCCGATGTGCACCTCAACAGAGTAGCGTGGAAAATTCCACAGTCCAGCAGCTAAAAGCGAGCCCCGACAATTCCTGAAGCTCGGTCTCGCCACCGTTGGCAAGCCACCGTCGGCATACATATGCAACACAAGAAATGCCGGTTACCTTTCCTCTCAATCATGAGATACGCCTCCCGGCGCCTGAAGTTGGCTTTAGAATGATCATCTCCATCTCAACAACCCCAAGTTTCAGGCGCAGTCGTCAGTTCCAGGGACCAGTGGCAGCAGCCGTCGACGGCGTTAGGAACCGCTTTCGGTGGCAGTCAACAGCGGCAAGGAGCCGCGGCAGACAACAGCTTCAGCGACAGTGATTCGACGCCGACCCTGAGTCTGACCCTGGCGCTGTGCCTGTTCCTGACGCTGTCATCCCGCATCCAGTCGAGCGGGTCGTCCAAGAGCCTCAGGCCTCGAACCCCAAGGCGCTGAGCCTCAGACCCGATGCGGGCGTCCGGGCGGATCGAGTATCGAACTTCGG
The DNA here is from genome assembly GCA_965364305.1 of uncultured Thermoanaerobaculia bacterium. Taxonomy (GTDB): domain Bacteria; phylum Acidobacteriota; class Thermoanaerobaculia; order Thermoanaerobaculales; family Sulfomarinibacteraceae; genus Sulfomarinibacter. Next base: position 5,457 of record CBDTWX010000118.1, on the reverse strand, counting down.
GTCGGGTGGGCGGGAATTCCGAATTCCGAAGCTGGGTGGGTGAGTGGACGGGCCCCTATGTCTGCAACACCCCGACCTTGAATTCTGCGATCTCCGGCTGGTGGGCCGCTGCTGCAATGGAGCGTGCGAGGACCTCACGGGTGCGGCGGGGATCGATGATCTCGTCGACCCACAGCCGAGCGGCCGCATACCGCGGATCGTTGGCCGCTTCGTAGCGGGCCTGAATCTCTCGCAGCCGTTCGGCCCTCTCCTCGTCCGAAACCTCTTCGCCACGGTTTTTGAGCTGGATTGCGAGCAGGGTCTCCGACGCCTGCTGCCCCCCCATGACCGCAATCGACGCCGACGGCCAGGCATAGAAAAACCTCGCACCGTAGGCCCTGCCGCACATCGCGTAGTTTCCGGCGCCAAATGAGTTGCCGACAAAAACGGTGATCTTCGGCACCACCGAGTTGGCGACAACGTTAACCATCTTGGCGCCGTCCTTGATGATTCCCTCACGCTCGGATCTGGAACCGACCATGAAGCCGGTCACATCCTGCAAAAAGATGATCGGCACGCCCTTCTGGTTCATGAGCTCGACGAACCGGGCCCCCTTGTCGGCCGCATCGGAATAAATAACGCCTCCGATCTGCATTTCCTGCTCTGCGTCCGAAAGCCCGCGTCGCCGCTGGACGATTTGACGCTGGTTGGCGACGATGCCGACCACCCAACCATCGATCCGTCCCGTGCCGCAGATCAGAGTCCGACCATAGGTCGCCTTGTACTCGGAGAATTCGGACCCGTCGAGAAGTGCCGCCAGCAGATCGCGCATATCGTAGGGCCGCGCGCGGTCGACCGGCAAAAGGCCGAGGATGTCCTCGCCTTCGACCAGAGGCGGTTTTGCCACGATGCGGTCGAAGGGCGCCTGGGCCGGTCTGGCAAGCTCACCGATTCGGGTGCGAATGTGGTCGATCGCCGCGCCATCGTCCGGGAAACGGTCATCCACGACGCCGGAGATATCCACCTGCACCTCTGCTCCGCCCAGCTCCTGGTTGTCCATCCTCTCGCCGATCGCCGCCTGCACCAGATGTGAACCGGCAAGGAAGATGGTCCCGTTCCCCTCCACGATCAGGGCCTCGTCGGACATGATGGGCAGATAGGCGCCGCCGGCTACACAGGCGCCGAGGATTGCCGCGATCTGATAGATCCCCTCTGCCGACAGCCGCGCATTGTTGTAGAAAACCCTCCCGAAGTGGTCTCGATCCGGAAAGATTTCTTCCTGCATCGGCAGAAACACACCCGCCGAGTCGACCAGATAGACCAACGGCAAGCGATTCTCCAGGGCGATGTCTTGGGCCCGAAGAATCTTCTTGCAGGTCATCGGAAACCAGGCCCCGGCTTTCACGGTGGCGTCGTTGGCGACCACCACGCACTCGCGGCCGCTGATCGATGCCAGGCCAACCACGACCCCGGCCCCCGGTGCGCCCCCCCATTCCTCGTACAGCTCCCACGCCGCAAACGCGCCCAACTCGAGGAACTCCGTTTCGTCGTCGATCAATCGCTCGACGCGCTCTCGGGCAAGCATCTTGCCCTTCGCCTTTTGCTTCGCAGCCGCCCTTTCACCGCCACCTTCGGCAATCGCCCTTTTCTGAGCTTCGATGATCCTGATCTCGTTGCGCCAGTGATCGCGGTTGGTCTCGAAAACGACATCTCGGCGAGGCGTATGCGCGAGGACCTTGGGCATTGCGGTTCTCCTTGTGGGAGCATTGTACTGTGCCTCTGATAAACTCCTCCCCTCGATCGGAGCATTGATGGCGAAGGTCAAAGTACGGAAGATCAATCGCGAGGAACTGCCCGGGATCGTCGTCCTCCGCGACGCCGTGGCAGCCGATCTCGCCGCCTTCCCATCGAGCCACGGAACCCTTGATCTCGACATGGAGGTCGATCCCAACCTGCGTCATCTCCTGGCCCACGATCCCGACGGTTTCTTTACCGCGTTCGAAGGCGACGAGACCCTCGGTTTTGCCGCCTCTCATGTCCGATCTCGACAATGCATCCTCTCCGAGATCTGGGTCCTCCCGCAGCACCAGGGCCGCGGCGCCGGGAGTGCGCTCATGACCCGCATGCTCACCTACGGCGAACGGTCGGGAGCGCGCGAGTTTCTCGCCGTCGTTCCGACCGAATCCGTCATCCAGGCACTCCTGCTTGGGCACGGATTCAAACCGGTGACACCGGTCTATCTCTTCAGCATCCCAGTTGAATCGGCCCACGAGCTCGCCACGTCGCTGACCCGGCTCTTTCCAGGCATCGAGGGCACAAAGGAGCTCTTCATTCGCCGCGGCCAGGCCGATGTCGACCGGATCGACCGCGTGACTCGCAACATCACCCGCGAATCCGACCACGTATTCTGGCTCAAGGAGAGGGGTCTGAGGGCGGGCCTCGTGCGCCAAGGAGAACGAATCGCAGCCTATGCTTACGGCGGGCCGGATCAGGTTGGCCCGGTGGCCGGAAGCACCCAGGACGCCGCGTTGGCGGGGCTGGGGTGGGCGCTCGAGCTGGCGATCGATGCGGGAACCGCGGATTTCCTCGACCTCCGAGTACCGGCACCTTTCAGATCGGCGATCGATGCCCTGCTCGACGCTGATGCCCGCATCAACGCCACCTTGATGCTCTACGGCAGAGGCGTATCTCTTTCATTCGATCGTTTGATCCTCGGACCCGTCTGTCTCCCATGAGCAACAAGCTCAGCCGGCCCGAACCACCGAGGAGGTATCGGGTTCACTACCAGGACGAGCTCAACGAGCAACAGCTCGAGGTCGTGAGACATGCCGGCGGGCCGATGCTGGTGTTGGCCGGCGCCGGCACCGGAAAAACGCGAACCCTCGTCTATCGAACGTGCCGCTTGGTCGAGGACGGCGTACCACCCGCCCGCATCCTGCTCCTCACCTTCACCAACAAGGCCGCGAGAGAGATGATGGGTCGGGTCGATCAGCTGGTCGAGCGAGGAACCTCACGAGTGACCGGAGGGACGTTTCACTCCGCCGGGCATCGTATCCTCAGACGTCATGCGGAGCTCCTCGGCTACACGCCCCGTTTCTCGATCCTCGATCGCGAGGACGCCGCCGAGCTGATGGGCGCGGCTCTGGCCGACGTCAGTCCCGAGGTTCCGACCCAACGATTGCCCAAACCGCGGCTTCTGGTGGACCTCTACAGCTTTGTCATCAACACGGGCACCGACCTCGAGCAGGTTCTCACCGAGCGAACGCCGCAGTTTTGTGACCATGGCGAGATCATCGCCGGCGTGTTCAGACGCTATCTCGAGCGCAAACGAAACGCGGATCTGATGGACTTCGACGATCTGCTGCTCAACTGGCTCTTGCTCCTGACGCGTTTTCCCCGCGCTCGCTCCGAGCTCCGAGAACAGTTCCTTCACATCTTGGTCGACGAGTACCAGGACACCAATCGGCTTCAGGCCGACATCGTCGACGCGATGCTCGGCCCGGAGCGGAACGTGATGGTGGTGGGAGACGACGCACAGTCCATCTATGCGTTCCGAGGCGCGGACTTCGAGAATATCCTGGGATTCCCGGATCGCCACCCGGACTGCACGGTCTTCCGTCTCGAGACGAACTACCGATCCTTTCCGCCAATTCTCGAATTGGCCAACGCATCCATCGCACACAACGCCAAACAGTTCAAAAAGCTGCTGCGGCCCGCACGAACGGGCGGGACGACTCCGCTCGAGGTGGCCGTCACGACCCCTGAGACCCAGGCCGAGTATGTTTCCGAGCGTTTGCTGGAGCTCCACGAGGAGGGTTTCGAGCTCGAGGACATGGCGGTGCTCTATCGCAACCACGCCCACTCTTTGGATCTCCAGGTCGAGCTCGCCCGGCGCAATATTCCGTTCCGGGTCCGCTCCGGTCTTCGCTTCTTCGAACACCGCCACGTCAAGGATGTGCTGGCCCACCTGCGTTTCGTCGACAACCCCCGCGACGAGGTGGCATTCGCCCGCCTCGTCAAGCTCCGCGATGGGTTCGGCCCGCGGCTCGATCCCGATGGGATCGGTCTGCCGCGCGCCGCCCGCGGTTCGCTCACCGAGCTCCAAACGCTGATGGCGAAGATGGCCGATCCCGAGCATCTCGGGCGTCCCGGAGAGGCCATCCGCCGGCTCGTCGAGCTCTTCTACAAGGACTGGGCGCGGGCTCACCTCGAAAACTCAGGGTCCAGACTCGAGGATCTCGAACAGCTGGCTCTCTTCGCCGATGGCTATCCGGACGTCAACGCGTTCCTTTCGGAGGTCACCCTCCTCAACGAGCTTTCCGGCGAGGATGTTTCGACCGGTCCGCCGGACGAGATGGTCACCCTGTCCACCGTCCACCAGGCGAAGGGCATCGAGTGGCGAGCCGTTTTTGTCATATGGCTAGCCGAAGGGCGGTTCCCGAGCTTCCGAATGGATGACGAGGAGGAGGAACGGCGGCTCTTCTACGTCGCTGTGACCAGGGCCCGGGACCGGCTGTTCCTGATTCGCCCCGAGATCGCCCGCGATCGCTACCGGGTCGACACACTCATCGAACCATCGAGGTTTCTCAGTGAGCTGCCCTCGGAGGTGCGCGAGCTGGTAGCCGTCGCCGAGGAGCGCCCACCCGACGGTCTCGATCTCCTCCCCGAGGGCGGACGCTACAGACTCCCGTCGTTTCTCGACGAGCCCGAGGACGACGACGTCAACTGACCGGCGATCCAACGGATGCCCCGTCGATACGAAGCATTGCGGCGGCGGAATGGGTTCGTGATCGCCGAAGCCGCATCCAACCGCGACACGGGATCTCTTCGAGCACGGGCACGAGCGCGAGCACGAGCACGAACGGAAGGTACACGGTCTCTGGGCCGATGTAACCACGGCAGAGCTATTGACATATTTCGGTCCATGTATTAGAATATTCTTGAATGGTTATGTAGTTAATTTGATGTATATACCATCGACCACATCTATAGGAGACAAGCCATGGCAGTAAAACAACTGACGCAGCAGAACATCGAGGACACCATCAACAACAACGAGATTGTCGTGATCGACTTTTGGGCTCCATGGTGCGGGCCGTGCCAGACCTTCAAACCGATCTTCGAGGAGGCTTCGGAGAGGCACCAGGACGCGACCTTTGCAGCCTGCAACACAGAGGATCAGTCGGAGCTGGCCGCGATGTTCCAGATCCAGTCGATTCCGACGTTGGTCGTTTTCCGCGAAGGCATCGGCATCTTCAGCCAGCCCGGCATGCTGCCGGCAGAGGCCCTCGACGAGCTCATGGACAAGGTCCGGGAGCTCGACATGAACGTCGTCCGGGCCGAGGTCGAAAAACAGCAGGCGGTGGCCGCCGAGGCCTAGCCCGGACTATTCACCAATCTTCGGCTGCAAGGCTCGATGCACCACACCCAGCGCCGTTTTCTCGCCTCGGGGTGCTCGACGTACTGTCACGTACGCCT
>CBDTWX010000117.1:0-12846 GCA_965364305.1 uncultured Thermoanaerobaculia bacterium | reverse complement strand
AATACAAGCTGCCTTTTTTCGAAGTCGACGAATTGCTGCGGAAACGCAACTCACCTAGGAGGGACGAGGCGAGCGCCCCCGCCGGCCCCACGGCAGGAGCGAACGGACGGCTCGCCCGATCGGTGTCAGTGCCTTCTGCGAGTACACGTAATTGACCATCAACCCACACGACTCGGAGAGTCCGCGCGGCGAGGTGTTGGCGGCAAAATTGATGTTCCTGCGGGAAAGGGTAGCGCCGTTCCCGAGGTGGAAGCCCGCCACCGGATTGAGAGGTTTGCCGCGCGAATCCGTCTCTTCGGCAATGTAGGTGTAGGCGATCTCGATCAGCGGTTTTCTGAGATGGCGCACAAAGATCGGATCTTCGGTCCAGTCCGCACGCGAGAGGACGTCAGCGAGCACAGCTGCGATGCCTCGAGCGTCACCGCCGAGCTCGCGATGGCGGTTGGCGATCGCCTTTTGCGCCTTGGTCGGTATCGTGCTCACAAACTGATCACGATCGACCGAAAAAGCCTGAGTTCCGCCCTCGAGAATGGGCCGGAGATAGCGCGGCCAGAACCCGGGAATCGGACTCAGGGTGGAGAAAACCACCAGTGAAGGATGGCGCTCGCGCAGGGCCTCGGTGACGCGGAAGATCAGGACCTTGCCGAGTCCCAGACCGGCGAGACCGTTTTGAGTGTTGTTGATCGAGTAGAAGATCGCAGTGTCGGGCGATCTGGTCGCTACCGGAGCCTCTCCTCGGTCGTCGATCACATCGTGGATCGAACGCAGCAGACCGCGGCTCAGAGCGACCTCGATAAAGACCACCGGCTCCTCCGGCATCACCGAGTGGTAGAGGGCGAAGCACATGCGATCCTCGCCGAGCCGCTGACCCATCTCCTCCAGGCTGACCATCGGATGGACCATTTCTCGTTCCTTGAGAAAACGGATCGTCTGGTACGATGACTCGAGGTCGATCTCCTCGAGGAACAAGAGTCCGTGCTGGCACCACCGGTTGAGCAGGTGGGCGATGTCCTCTTCGAGCGCCTCGAGGCCGTTCTGACCTTCGCGTTGCGCATCGAGGATCTCCGCCCGCATCTCGAGCACGAACTCCATGCCGCCCGTGGTGTTGATGAGAGCCTCGAGTAAACGCTGACGTGGTGAGGCAACCGCCTTTCTCAGCTCGCGGACGTGTTGATTCCAGGCGACGCGATCGTTCTCCGCGGCGGCCTGGACCTTCCTGATCGGAGCCTCGATTCCACTTCGGTCGACCTCGAGTTCGGTCGCCACCCACCGATAGAGATCCAGACGCTGATCGGGCGCCAGCTCGCCATAGCGCTGCCGAAACCGTTCGAGGAGGTTCCGGTCCGATCCGTCGGCACCGGCGCCGATCCTGGTCGCCAGCTCCGCCACCTGTCGAATTTTCTTTTTCATGTGAAGAGAGTTTACCGCCTATTTTTTTGGCGTGCAGCCGGAGCGGCTGCACGCCAAAAAATTAGATCTGCTGCGGGTGGAATCGGCGACCCACCTTGTTGGTTAACCAAAGCGTTTATGGAGTCTCAAAAACCCGTCCTCATCCTCTTTGGCCACCCGGCGCTGCGCCGCTCGCGGGTCAATCGCGTGCTCATCGACGCTGTCCGAGGCCTCGCCGCGGTCACCATCAACGATCTCTACGAGCAATACCCGGAACTCGACATCGATGTGCCCGGCGAGCAGCGGCTGCTCTCCGAGCACGAGATCGTGATCCTCCAGCACCCCTTCTACTGGTACTCGACGCCCGCAATCTTCAAAGAATGGCAGGATCTGGTTCTCGAGCACGGCTGGGCCTACGGGCACGAGGGGCGGGCTCTTCACGGCAAGATCCTGCTCAACGCCATCACCGCAGGCGGTCGCGAAGAGTCCTACCGTGAGGCAGGTTCGAACACCTACACCGTACGTCAGCTATTGGCCCCCATCGAGCAGACGGCCCGTCTGTGCGGCATGGACTATCTGCCGCCATTCATCGTCCACGGCACCCATGGTCTGAATGCGGTCGAGATCAATCGCCACGCCGACGACTACCGCCGTACGGTCGAGGCTTTGCGCGACGGGTTGATCGACGTGGATGCGGCGCGCGGGTGGCCGCGGCTCAACCACGATCTGGAAGCCGTGATCGGAGGCTGACCATGCACGGGGAAGGTTTCTTCTACCAAGCCTTTATTTACCTCGTGGCAGCAGTGGTCTCGGTGCCATTGGCAAAACGCCTCGGGCTTGGCTCGGTGCTCGGCTATCTGGTGGCCGGGATCGTGATCGGTCCCTTCGGTCTGGGACTGATCGGCCAGGAGGGACAGGACGTCCTCCACTTCGCCGAGTTCGGCGTCGTGATGATGCTCTTCCTGATCGGACTCGAGCTCCAGCCGTCGCTGCTGTGGCGTATGCGGGCGTCAATTCTCGGTCTCGGCGGGATGCAGGTCGGTCTCACCGCGGCTGCGATCACCGGAATCGGTGCCCTTTTCGGTCTCGACTGGAGATCCGCCCTGGCCGTCGGGCTGACCCTCGCCCTGTCGTCGACCGCCATCGTTTTGCAGACCCTCCAGGAGAAGGACCTGATGAAGACCGCCGGCGGACAGAGCTCGTTCGCGGTTCTGCTGTTCCAGGATCTGGCGGTGATCCCGATTCTCGCACTGATGCCGCTGCTGGCGCACGGTGGCGGAGCCGGCGCGGCCCACCAGGACGCGGGTCATGGGTCGACATGGGTTGCAGGTTTGCCCGGATGGGCTGCGACCCTGGTCGTGCTCGGGGCAGTGGCCGCGATCGTGGTCGGCGGGCGTACGGTCATCCGTCCGGCGTTTCGCTTCATCGCCCGCGCGCATGTGCCCGAGATCTTCACCGCCGCAGCACTGCTGCTGGTGATCGGGATCGCGTTGCTGATGACCAAGGTCGGGCTGAGCCCCGCGCTCGGCACCTTTCTCGCGGGGGTGGTGCTCGCCACGAGCCAGTACCGTCACGAGCTGGAGAGCGACATCGAACCGTTCAAGGCGCTGCTCCTCGGGCTCTTCTTTATCGCCGTCGGCGCCTCGATCGACTTCACCCAGGTGGCTGCGCAACCGATGCTGGTCGGTGGGGTGGTGGCCGGGCTGATGATCCTCAAGTTCGGCGTGCTCTTCGTCCTCGGCCGGATATTCAAGATGGGGCTCGACCAGAATTTTCTGTTTTCCTTCGCCCTCGCCCAGGGTGGCGAGTTCGCCTTCGTGCTCTTTTCATTCGCCACCCAACGAGGGGTCCTGTCAACCGAACTCACCACGCCGTTGATCGCCTCGGTCGCTTTGACGATGGCGCTGACGCCGCTCGTGATGCTCATCAACGAGCGAGTAATTCGGCCGCGGTTCGGCACCCGAGAAAGACTCGACCGTCCAGCCGACGCCATCGAGGGCGAGCACTCGGTGATCATCGCCGGCTATGGCAGGGTCGGCACCATCGTCGGCCGTCTGCTGCGGGCAAGCGGCATCGACGCCACGGTGCTCGATCTCGACTCCGATCACGTGGAGATGCTGCGCCGACTCGACCACAAGGTCTATTACGGCGATGCCTCGCGGATCGAGCTGCTGCGAGCGGCCGGCGCCGAATCGGCTCGGGTGCTGGTGATTGCGGTCGACGAACCGGCACGCATTCTGGAGATCGTCGAGGGCGCTCAGAAAAACTTTCCGAACCTCCAGATCCTGGCGCGCGCCACCAGCCGCACCCACGCCTACGAGCTGCTGGACGCCGGTGTCGATCGTGTCTACCGCGAAAGCCTCGACACCTCGATCCGCCTCGGGGTCGACACCATGCGGCTCCTCGGCATGCCAGCCTACGAGGCGCACCGGCGCGGTCAGGTATTTCGCGCCCACGATGAGCGTGCCCTTCGAGAGCTCGGGTCGCTCCGCGAGGACCGCGCCACCTATATCCGATCGGTCCGCCTTCAGACCGAGACCCTCGAGCAGCTTCTCCGCACCGACGCAGAGGACATCCACCTCGAACGAGATGCCGCCTGGGACTCGGACACGCTCCGTGAGGAGTACGGCTAGAAAACCAGGCTCAGGTTGGCATTGACCGAGCTCTGCCGGAGATCGACCTTGATCCGCTCCCCGGCCGAGGTCTGTTCATAGGCGACGTCGGAGCCCGAGAGACCGAGACCGATCCCCACGTGTCGGGTGAAGAACCATGTGACGGCTCCCCAGGTGTTGAAGATCCGTCCGCTGTGCTCACCGAGCTCGAGATCGATGGCCGAGGTTCGAATCTCCAATATCAGGTTCGGTCTCAGTGCCTGGTTGATGAAAAATCCAACCGCGGGGACAGGCGCCACCACCCCGACTCGCTCGCTCCGAAAATCGGTCCGATCGGGGTCGTTGTCGAGGATGACGCTTCCTGTCAGGCCCAGCTCGTACTTGAAGAAGGCCAAACCCGCGGTGATCCCCGCCTCGGTTTTGTCGCTGTTGGTGAAGCTGTACTGGTACTCGAGCGTCCCCACCTGGTTGACGAACTCGCTCGCGATCTCGCCGGCAAACTCGACATCGAAGATCGGCACCGTGCCGGAGACCGCCGTGGAGGCGGATCGGTCGAAGTTGCCGTATCTCAGCCGGAGCGCGTGCTTGCGGTTTTTTGAGAACCGCCAGAACCCGTCGATGCCAAAGGACGAGATCGTCTCATCGAAACCGAGGATGTCCTCGAGATTGATCAGGGCTCCGAGACCCCGGCCCGCGGCGACATCGGTGTTGAGATCCACTAACCCACCGATAAGGCGGATCGCAAAGCGGTCCCCGAGCAAGCGATTCTGCTGGGTGTCCTCAGCATCTTGGGCACCCACCATGGGAGCCATGCCGATCAGAATGAAGACAACCGCCACAGACCAGGCAACTGCACGACGGATCATGCGACACCTCCACTTCACCGCTCCGATGACTCCGCGACACCGTAGCACAGGCTCCCCAGCGGAGGTGTCATGCCGGCGGCAGGCTGTAGGCCGCAACCTGGCCGGTGTAGAAAGTCGGCACCAGGATCAGTCCAGCCTCAGTCGCAATGTCGAAGTCCGCAAACGGATGGTCGAGACCGCTGGCATCGATCAGCGCGTCAACGTCGCCGTTGGCGGCGACGCGCAGCAGACGGCCTTCCGCCTGCGACACCGCAAGCACCCCATCGCCGAGGGCCTCGATGCCGTCCACCAGACCCGACGGCAGAATGGCATGATCCTCCACCGAACGATCATCGAGATCGACTGCGATGATGCGGTGAACCGGGTTCAGCCCGACAAAGAGCTTCCCACCGTCAACACAGACGCCGTTGGGGTTGACACCCGGATCGAGCGTCAGCCACTTCTCCGGCTGATCATCGGCGCCGATGCGGTAGATCAGACCGGCGCGCGAATCCGAGACGAAAACCGCGCCGTCGGCGGCCACCGCGATGTCGTTGAGCAGCCTTCCCTCGGGGATCGAGATGCGTTTCGTCACCTCCGCGGTCGCTGGATCGATGACCGCTACCGACCGCCGCTCGACCACCATCACCTCGTCGCCTCGCCACGCCAGCCCGGTCGGGTTGGTCAGCCCGCCGACCCATTTCTCGTCGAGCATCTCGCCGTCGCCGCTGATGCGACTGAGATGCTGGGCGCGCTCGCCACCCATGCGGAAGGCGTCGAAGTTGGAGACGTAGACCACCTTTCTCTTCGGGTCGTAGAGCACCGACTCCGGGACCTGCAGGCCGTCGACCCTCCACCGCTCCTCGATGCCGCCTGCGCGGATTTCACCCTCACCATCCCGGCACAGAAATCCCCACCCGCCAAAGGTCTCGGTCACCTGCAGGGCAAGCTCATGGTCGCCTTTCGACAACGGCAGGTAGATGGAGTCAAAAGGCCCCACGACGCCGAGAAAGCCGGAATCGCGAGAGCGGTAATCGCTGACGGCCCGATAAACCGGTTGACCGTCGAGAAACACGGTCACCCGGTCGGAGTAGCCCAGCTGCAGCACCATTGTGCGCGCCACGTCGGCGTGCAAGGTCGTTCGCGCGACCACTGTCGGCGGCCCCGCCACCGAAGGCGCCACATGCCGTGCGATATCCACCAGACCCGATGGCTCGCTCTCCACCTCGGTCCATGTCAGAGCCCCCAGATCCGGCAACCGGTTGGGGTCGAGATCACCGAATGCCATGGCATTCGACAGCTGCCAGGTGGTGATCACCCCCGGTGGTTCCAGGACTGGGGTGACGGGACCGAGATCGAGATCGTCCGCTGCGGCCCAACGAAAGTCGGAGAAGACGGCCGAGCCGTCGCCGGGCCCGATGAGCCCGAAACCTCCCGACCGGGCGCCATGTCGAAGATTGCCGACATCGAGCACCGGTTGCCCGTCGAGGAGAACCCTCGCCCGATCGCCCGAGATCTCGAGCCGAAGGGTAAACCACTCGCCGATCGGTATGGCTGTCGAGGCGGTCGCGCCCTCGCCGGCATAGAGCTGCCACCCGGCGATGCCGTTGAAGACCGCCGCATACTGCACGGCGTCGTCGTAGAGAGGTGCCCGGTGGGGGCGCAGATAAACCCGTTCGGCATCGGCCGGCGAATCCATTCGGAAGATGAAACCCGGATAGGACCGCACTTCTCTGGAAGGAACCTTGATATCGACCTCGAGGATGCCGTCACCGAGCTCGACTTCCGTAGCAACGGCGGTGCCGGCAATCGCCGACCTCCCATCCACCTCGAGAGCACGGGCGCGGCCGAGCTGCCAGTGCTCGGCGTCGAACGGGAGGGTGACGAGCTCGGGATCGGCGCCCGATGCCACCGAGGTTGCCAGCACCAAGATACAGAGCAGAGACCAAGACGACACCCCTGTGCGATCCATGACGACACCCCCTCCCGGAGATCACCGGCCGTTTCCGCCGTACTGAGTCCTTACGTACCGACACCGTTCTCGGTTGCGTCGATTCGATTCCCTGTCTCGTCGCAACCCGCGCTGAACAATCAACACGCTACCGGAGGTTCAGCGAAAGACGGCGAGGGAGTCGCCGCACAAATGGTTCTTGGAAACAGCAATCAGGATCAGAGACAGGAGACAGCGGCAGCGACCAGCGGCAGCCTTCATTGACCAGGGCTGAGACCTCAAGAGATGGGTGCGAAATTCCCGGCAGCGTTGTTCCGAGAGCCACCCCCCAGATCCTTCGTCGGGAGGAACCCTCCTCAGGATGACACACCGAGGCGTCGTCCCGCCAAGCTGTCATTCTGAGGAGTCCGACGACGAAGAATCTGGGTGGGAGGGTAGAAGCGCGGTTCCGAAGCCCGCCCCCCAGGCTTGTCCTGAGCAACCGAACGGAGTCGAACGGATCCCTCGTCGGCTCCTCGAAGGAGCCTCGCTCCCAGCAAGGCGCTGATCCCGCTGATTGCTGCGGCTGATTGCTGTCGCTGGTCACTGTCGCCGGTCACCGGCGCTGAATCCTGTCGCTGCCGCTGCCGCTGATTCCTGTGTGTCTCCGGATCGACCGCGCGTATCGCACAGCCCGCGACCCGAGTTCCACAGCGGATGAGTTGAAGTCACTTGGGTGCGTAGATGCCTTCGATCAGGTCCCGGAACTCCTCGAAGACCACCCTCCGCTTGACCTTGAGGGTCGGGGTCAGTTGACCGCCTTCGATGGTGAGCGTCACAGGCAGAAGTCTGAACTCCCTGATCTGCTCGTAGCGTGCGAGCTTCGAGTTGACACCGTCGACAACCTCCTGGTACCGCTCGCGCACCGCCACGTTGGCCAATAGATCAATTCTCGTGTCGAACGACACGCCGTTCTCCCGGGCCCACCGCTCCAGCTCCTCGAACTCGGGCGATATCAAGACGGAGATGAAATTCCGGCGGTCACCGATGAGCACTGCGTTGTCAACGAGGGACGATTGTTTGAGCAGACTCTCGATGGGTTGCGGCGCCACGTTCTTTCCACCCGAGGTGACGATGAGGTCCTTTTTTCGGTCGACGATGCGAACGTAGCCCTCGCAGTCGATTTCACCGATGTCACCGGTGCGTAGAAAACCGTTCTCGTCGAAGGCCTCCGCGGTCGCCTCCGGTTTATTCCAGTAACCGCTCATCACGCTTGGGCCCTTGACCAGGATCTCGCCGTCCTCGGCCAGTCTCACATCGAGGTTTTCGAGTGGCCGCCCGACCCATCCTCTTCGGATCTCACCTGCATCGGTGCTGCCGATGACCATCACCGGAGAGGTTTCGGTGAGCCCATACGCCTCGACCATCGGGATGCCGACGGCGTGGAAGAAGTCCGCCACATAGCCCGGTGTCTCGGCAGCACCGGTGATGCAGAGGCGCACCCGTCCCCCGACCCCGTTGCGGATCTTCGACAAAACCAGGCGGTCTGCGATGGCGTGCGTGAACGCCAAAACACCGTCCGCTTCTTGGCCCGCGATTCGCCGGTCGTTGAATGCACCACCCAGTCGGAGAGCCCAGCGGAATAGCCGCTTCTTCAAAGGGGACGAAGCCTCCACCTTCTCGAAGATCTTCTGACAGACCTTTTCGTAGACCCTGGGAACGGCAAAGAAGACGGAGGGTCTGACGGCAGCAATAACCTCGCCCACATGCTCGACCGAGCAGTACGCCTTCGACGTTGCGTGCTGCATGTAGCAATAACCCGCCAGCCGCTCCGCCGTGTGGCAGAGGGGGAGAAACTCGAGGGCGAGATCGGTTCGATCCGCGGGCAGGCGCCGGTTGGTGAAGATGGCGTTTTGGACCAGGTTGTGGTGGCTGAGCATCACCCCCTTGGGATCGCCCGTGGTCCCTGAGGTGTAGATGATGGAGGCCAGCGCCCGCTCATCGATCTCGGCCGCACGGTCCCAGAACCGCGTCTCCGCATTTCCATCAAAAACGCTCGCCAGCTCATCGAAGGCCAACACTCTCTCCGCCCGCTGACCCTCGATCTGAATCAAACGCTGCAGATTGGGGCAACGATTGCTGATTTCGAGGAACTTGGCCGTCTGCTCCGGCGATTCCACCACCGCCATCGTGGCCCCCGAATCGTTGACCTGGTAAGCAATCTGGTCCGCGGTCAGGGTCTGATACACCGGCACATCGACCGCCCCGAGATCGAGCACGGCGAGGTCCACCATGTGCCACTCCGGGCGGTTGTCCGAAAGGAGGATGACGCGGTCCCCAGCGCCAAGGCCGAGCTTGTTCAGGCTTTCAGCCAAAGCGCACGTGCGTTTGAAGAACTCGGCCGTGGAGAGTGTCCTCTTAGCGCCGGGGGTCCAATGCGCATAGTGCTCGTCCCGCGGCGATTCGAAATCGTGCCGATACAGATCGAGGACCGTCCGGTCTCCCATGGGCCGCTCCTATTGGGGTGTTTGAAGGGTACCATGCGAGGACGTCGGCCGTCTCGAGACTCCTCTTCGGCGGTGGTGATCGACGACTCAGCCGACGAGCGCCAAGAGCGCCGTGAGCACCGCCGCGAGAACGACCAACCCGCCGAAAACGGCGAGGAGTATCCGGGCAGCCGAGTACGGCGCGCTGCCGAGAATGCGCCTCTCGTCCTGGCCGGAGAGCACGGTCCGATACAGCGTGCCCCTGTAGCGATAGGCGAGGACATAGGAGGGGAAGGCGAACCTCCTTCTGGCAAGACGCCGCAGGAGGACCGACACGTGGAGATTCCGGTATGTGCTTCCGGGGATGTGCCCCTCCTTCAGCCGGCGCTCCGCCACCCGCTCGATCATCGCCATCACCTTCTTTCGAGCCGACGAGCGCTGGACGTCAAAACGCTCGATGACGGCCGCGTCGCCTCCACCCTCCGGTTCCTCACGCGCGGACGCGAGGTCGTAGCTCGTGACGAGGTGGTCGGTCTCCTCATAGGTCAGTCCCCGGGACGCCGATACGACGACACTTCGGTACTCGAGCTCGGTCTCGCCGGCGTGGGGGGCCCAGTCTGCCCGACGGGCGCCGGCGTTACTGTCGGCCGTCCAGCTGACGGTGGCGTCGGAATCAAAGACCCAGCCGACCCACCACAGAGGTTTCACCGACTCCAGGTTGCTCGCCGTCACGAGATCCCGGGGCCGAAACCACCCGAGACCGCCGAGCCAGAGGCGATAGGCACTCTCCGCAGCGGAGCGGTCGACGGTAAAGGGGACGAAGAGCTCGGTCTGTTCGATCGGATCCTCGGGCACCTCGACCCGTGTCTGCGATCCGCAGAAGGCGCATTTCGGCGCCCTTGCACGGACATCGTAGGACACCGCGGCACCGCAACCGTCACATCGGAGAATCTCGACCGATACCTCGGCGCCGTCCGGCCGCGCAACGGCCGGTGCGGCGCGGCGGCAGACCGGACATCGCAGATCGTCGATTTCGACTGGGCTTTCGCAGCGGCCGCAGAGGAGATTCTGAGAATTCATCACAACAACCCCGTCATCAATGCCAGGATCACGGGTACCGCGATCGCACCGAGGACAACGCCGGTGATGATCGCGACCTTTTTCCACGAAATTGGTATCTTGCCCCAGGCCTTGCCGGTCTGTCCGTTGACAAGGAGTCGGATCGGGGGTTTGTCATCGCGATATCGGATCGCAAAGACCCACACCGGCAGGAGGACCAGGTCGACGGCCTCCTCGCTGAGGGCCGTTCGGCTTTCGAGACCTCGGCAGCTGTCGCCGGGCATGAAGCGGCGCACGACATCGCGAATCTTGGTCGTGCTCTCCCGGCGCGCGAGCTGCAGGCACTCGTCCCGGGTCAACGACGGCTCCTCGGAGACCCAGCCCGATACCATCGCTGGCGAGAAACGCCTCAACGAGCCGAGGTCGAAGGGCTCGACGGCCTCGATCTCGTCGTTGGGAATTCCCCGCGACGCCGTCACGACCACATCACCGACATACGAGCGATGTGGGCCTTGAAGCTGGTAGTACTCGGTCTTGCGTCTTCGTTTGACGGAGGTCCGGCCCTTCGAATCGCGGCTGACCTCCGTCACGTAGTAATCTTCGCCGATCGTGGCGCGGTACGACGAAGAAGCAATCGCCGAGTAGAGATAGGTCGGCAGGTAGACACCGCTCACCTTTTCGGCCGTTTTTCCGCGAAGCCCGGGGGGGGCCAGCTTCTTTTGGGCGATGAATCGTCGCATTCGGATGGTCGCCTCGTTGCGGTCGATCGAGAAGCCCACCGCGAAGACCGGATCGGGCCGGTCCGGGGTTGCCGGGCGGTCGATCACCGACGGCGAATCGCAGTAGGGGCAGCGGGCGGTCCGGTGCAAAGCTTCGAAGAGGATCTTCGCTCCACACGCCTCACACGTGATCTCGAGCTGGGCGATCGATACGGCCATGGCGAACTTCATTCTATCTGTGTTTTTTTCGGCCCGCCGGGGCCCTGCCAAGTTCACAATGACGGCTTTGTTTTTTGGCACGCCCAGCAGGACCCCGGCGGGCCGAAAAAAAGCAGGGGATCAGCGATATGCATCAGTGTGCAACAATGAAACCAATGGACTTCGATCGAATGACACCCTGCAAAGGCAGCTGATGTATCTCTCGGGACTGACCCACCGCGACCGGCTCTTCGATGTCGCGACACGTTGGCTCGCCGATCGGCTCGAGCCGGCAGACGGTCAAATCGTGACCGAGATCTTCGCATTCGAACGGGCGATCACCGCACCGGTCGTGCGGCATTTCGTCGCCGACCTGTGCCGCACCTGCCACCACGGTGATCTCTATATGGAGCGAATCTCGAGCAAGGACCAGATCCGCGAGGCGATCGTCGCTGCCGCCGCCCACCCTACGACCCGGGTCGCCGAGCTCATCGACTGGTACCGGCAGCTGCCGGAGGAGTTCTTCCCACGTACGCCGGTTCGCATGAGCCTGGTCACCCTTCGCAACGGTAGCCTGGCGGCGATCGTGCGCCGCAAGCGCATCCGGCGCATCGCCGACAAGGTCTCGCGACGGATCGCCGATCAGCTCTCGGGCGAAATCGCTGCGGTCGCACGAGCGCTGGCGGCCAGCAGACCGCGCCATCGAGATGCAGACCTTCCCGACGGCATCAATCCCTCCGGTACACCGGCTGCGGTCGGAGGAGCGGCCGAACGACTGGTGGCGGACAGGATCCGGTCGGGTCGTATCACCTTCGCCCCGGAGGAGAATCGGGTGGACGATGTGATCGGCGTCAAGATCATCGGCACGCCGACCGAGCTCGAAACCATCGAGGCGTCGCTCGACAACCTCGACTACACGTGGGCATTCCACCGTGAGGTCCATGCCGGGACCTACGAGGGCATCCACTACCTGGTCGACCTCGAGCTGCCGCCGAACGAAGACATCCTCGCCATCATGGCCGGCATCGACTGGACGTTCGCCGACGGCCGCGGTCTGAAGATCGAAAACCTCGACGAACGCTTCCGATCCTACATCGAAAGCTGCCGCCGGACCTTTCGCGTCGAGCTCATCCTGACGACCTTCGAAGATCTCGTGGAATCAGAGTTCGGTGTCAGCATCCACGAGCAACGGATCCTTGACCAGAGGGACCTCGCGGGTGACTTCGGGCGCATCGCCGTCAACGCCTCGTCGATCATCGAGTACATGCTGCGGCTGGCGACCTCACCAACAGTCGACGTCGATATACTGCCGATCAAGATCTGGGGACGCTACATTCGCGACACCCTCAACCACGCAATTGCTAACCTCGGCGGCGGAGAACCAACCGAATGGCTTGTCCCCGAAGAGCACCTCGAAGATCTGATGCCGCTCTAGCAGAACGCAGCCACGACTTCATGAATCGTGTGAGTTGGCATCGCTGTGCGCAACGACCACGATGAGCGCACCCACGTCCTTGGACCATTCTCCGAGATCGGCAATGAGATGGCCTGATGACTTGCTATCCTGAGATCGGGTGATCACAGACAGACCGAAGACTCAGGAGTCCG
>CBDTWX010000116.1:0-12875 GCA_965364305.1 uncultured Thermoanaerobaculia bacterium | reverse complement strand
TCTCACCCCGAGGGAACTCGAAGGGGGTGAAGATCTCGGTGTCGCCCGTCGCGATGTTGCCGATCAGGGCCTCCCAGTGGGCAAGCGCCTGGTGGGCGATGACCCTACAGCGGATGACCCGCGCGGCGTGGCGTCCGAGGGTCGAGTGGAGGACCGCCGGGGTCAGCTTGGCGCCGGCCACCGAGCCCGCCACATCGAGGAACTCGAGTGGGATCTTGTTGGTCAGCTCGTCGCCGGCGGCGAGCGCCGCCAGCACCTGGGCGAGCGGACCCACCTGCATCGGTTGGTCCTCGAATCGCGGAGCCTTGACCCAGGAGTAGCGACCTTCGTAGTCGTACTCGGAGTAGGCCGGGACGGTGTCCTCCTCCCACGGGTGCTTCTGCCAGTCCCCGTCGTACCAGGAGTGGGCGATCGACTCGGCGACGTTGGCGCGGAAGAGCTCGTCGTTGAACGAGGTGATCGGCCTGAAGCTGCCGAGGTCCTTGTTCATGATCACGCCACCCGGCATCTGGAACTCGGTCCCCTCCGGGTTGAGCGGCAGATCCGGCACCGACAGGTAGTTGGTGACGCCCGCACCATAACCCAGCCACGGGGCGTACATCGCTCCGATCGCGGCGACATCCGGGAAGAAGACCTGGTCGACAAATGTCTTGACCTCTTCGAGCAGGCCTTTGATTTGGTAAAGCTTGGCCATGTTGAGCGTGGCCTCGTTGTCGAAGTTGATCGCGTTGGCCACGCCGCCCACGGCGAGGTTCTGGATGTTGGGCGTTTTCGAACCGAGCAGCGTCACCACCCGATTCGCGGTCTTCTGCGCCTCGAGGGCCTGCAAGTAGTGCGACACAGCGAGCAGGTTCACGTCCGGCGGCAGATCCATCGCCGGGTGGCCCCAGTAGCCGTTGGTGAAGATGCCGAGCTGCCCCTTGGAGACGAAATCGGCAACCTTTTCCTTGACTGCGGTGAGCTCCTGGACACTGTTGCGGGGCCACGGCGACAGCGACTGGGCAAGTCTCGCGGTGGTGCGCGGGTTGCCCTGGAGCGCCGACACGACGTCCACCCAGTCGAGGGCCGACAGATGGTAGAAGTGGACGATATGGTCGTGCAACGCATGCGCGGAGATGAGCAGGTTGCGGATGAGCTGCGCATTGAGCGGTGGGTTGATCTGTAATGCGTTCTCGACCGCCCGCACCGAAGCGATGGCGTGCACCGTGGTGCAGACGCCGCAGATGCGCTGGGTGAAGACCCAGGCGTCTCGCGGATCGCGACCCTCGAGAATTTTTTCGATGCCGCGCCACATCTGGCCCGAGGACCAGGAGTTCTGCACCTTGCCCCGGTCGACCTCGACGTCGATGCGCAGATGACCCTCGATGCGCGTGATCGGGTCAACAGTGATCATTCTGGCCATCAGGCCCTCCCTTCGATTTCACGAACCTGGGTGACGCGCGCGCCGCTCAGGATCGGGTAGCGTTTGACAATGACGATGTAGAGGAAGATCTCGAACGCCACGACACCGAGGGTGATCAGGAGTTCGAGGGTCGTCGGGAAGTACGACCAGTTCTCCCCTGGGTTGAAGGCGACGATGTAGGCGTCAAATCGATACAGCGCGCCCGCGAGCATGATCAGCATCGATGCTCGGAAGATGGTGAGAAATGACCTTGTCGTCTTGACCTTCATCAGCATGTACATCGGGATCGCGACGAGCGCGATCTCGATCCAGAACATCAGGCTCAGGAAGCCCGACGTGAACATGAGGACGGACTTGCCGCTGACGATGATGTCCGCGAATCGCAGAAGGAGAAACAGACCCGAGACAACCACCATCGCGCCCGACAACGAAACCAGCATCGTGTCCTCACGCCGCCGATTGAAGACCTTGCTCGATACCGCCGACTCCCATACCACCACCGCGTAGCCCATGCCGACGCAGGAGATGAGGAAGAGCAGCGGGATCCAAGGAGTGTTCCACAACGGGTGGAGCTTCCAGCCGGCGAGCAGCATCAGCGTGCCCAACGACGACTGGTGCATGGTGGGCAGCAGCACGCCCAGGGCGATGATCCAGATCAGCGCCTTGTCGTAAAACTTGAGACCGGCCTCGGAGAACTTGATTAACGCCGAGTTCTTCGAGGATCCTTTCCATTTTTCGAGGAACGCGGGACCGAGCTCGATCCACAGCACGCCGACATAGGCCATGACGCACAGTGCAACCTCGAGGAGAGCCGAGTTCCAGTTGTAGCTCCCCATATCCGGGAACCCACCGAGTGGAATGCGCCAGATGCCCCACCAGCGGCCGACATCGATGATGATCGCCAGCGCCGCCATCGAGTAGCCCAGGGCGCTGGTCAGGATAGCGGGCCGTACCAGCGGGTGGTACTTGCCCTTGTTGAGGATGTAGGCGAGGATCGCGATCGCGTAGCCGCCGCACGCAAGGGCGGTGCCGGTCACGACGTCAAAGGCGATCCAAAGACCCCACGGGTAGCCATCTGTGAGACCTGAAACCGTCCCGATGCCGGTTGCGAACCGGTAGGCAAGGATCAGGACCCAGAGACCGAGAAAGATCGCCAGGAATCTGGTGAATCGGTTGAAGATGATCGGGCCGCCAACGGGTTCAGCAGAGTGATCACTCATCGGACCCCTCCTTTTTGGCCGTGCGGCGGTTGCGCCACAGTACAGCGCCGAGGATGCCATACAGCGCCACCGGAGCAATGAAGCCCCTGTAGATGCCGTGTTGGATCGTGCGCGCCTGGACGCCGACGCCCTCGTCACCGAGCGACGGCAGCCCGAGCTTTTCGAAGTCCACGTCAGCCAGGTAGAGCACCTGCGTGCCACCACCCTCGGTATCGCCAAAGATCTGGGGATCGCCCTTCGGGTAGTACTTTTCTGGCCGATCCGCGATGCGCTGTCTGGCATCTGCCAGCAGCTCCTCATAGGTGCCGTAGATCACCGCCTCCTTGGGGCAGGCCTGGCAACAGCCCGGTTCCTCGCCTCGCGCCAGCATGTGGTTGCACAGCTCGCACTTGACGATCAACGGCACCGCCGTGTCCCACTGGAACTTCGGTATATTGTAGGGGCAGGCCACCTGGCAGTAGCGGCACCCGATGCAACGGTCCTTGTCCCAAGTGACGATTCCGTATTCACGTTTTTTGAAGGCACCGATCATGCACGCATTGACACAACCCGGGTCGATACAGTGCATGCACTGCTGCTTCATGTACGACTTTTCGTCGCCCTCTTCGTAGAGCTTGATGATGTTTTTGGTATGCCCGTCGAGATCGTTGGGCGGATCGTAGAGATTGCCCTCCATGTTGTTGGCCGACTTGCAGGCCGTGACGCAGGCCCGGCAGCCGATGCAGCGGGTCGCGTCATAGAGCATGCCGACCGCGTCTGGGGGCGCCTCGACTCGCGCTGACGACGCCTGCGCAACGGCAGCTCTCGATGCCGCCGCACCGGCGCCCGCCGCGGCGAGCCCCTTCAACACTGTGCGTCGATCGATGGTCATGACGACTCCTCCTCGCTCCCCCCTTCCGCCATTTTCTTGGACGCCATCAACCCGGCACCAACCACTGCGCCGCCAACCAGACCGGCGACGCCCGCCGCAGCGGCGGACGGGCTGGTCCGATGGTCGGGGTGAATCGGCGGCACGGCATTTTCAGGTAGCGCCGCCTCCTGGTGCATCGGTTTGTGGAACGCGACACCCTGTTCGGTGCAACCGAAGCAAGGGTGCCCGATACCGATCGGCCAGGCGTCCGGCACCTCGCCGAAGCTCAGGGTGGAGCAGTTGGCGTGGGTTTCGGGCCCTTTGCAGCCGAGGGCGAAAAGACAATAGCCAAGATTGTGGCCTTCGTCGCCGTATTGACGAGCAAATCGTCCGGCGTCGAAGTGCGCGCGCCGCGGGCAATGCTCGTGGATCGTCCGTCCATAGGCGAAAAGAGGACGTCCCTTGTCGTCGAGCGCCGGAAGGCTGCCCAAGGCGACGAACTGGAGCACCGTGCCGAGGAAGTTATATGGGTTTGCCGGGCAACCCGGAATCGTCACTACCGTGGTTCCTTCGAGGATCTGCGGAGCACCGACGGCGTCGGTCGGGTTCGGATCGGCCGACGGGATGCCGCCCCACGAAGCGCACGAGCCAATGGCGACCACAGCGGCCGCCTTCGAAGCCACATCCTCGAGGATGTCGATCGCCGTGCGACCGCCGATCTGGCAGTAAATGCCGCCATCCTTCCTCGGGATCGCGCCTTCGACAACACACACGTACTTGCCAGCGTGTTGTTCCATCGCCTGGTGCAGGGCATCCTCGATCTGATAACCCGCAGCGGCAAAGAGCGTCTCGTGGTAGTCCAGCGAGACAAGATCGAGGATCAGCTCCGCGATTCCAGGACTGGAGGTGCGGAGCAGCGACTCCGTGCACCCGGTGCACTCCTGGAAGTGGAGCCAGATCACCGACGGTTTGAGACCTGCTTCCGCCGCCTCCGCCCATTTCAATCCCGTGCTTGCGGGAAGACCAACGGCGGCTGCAGCCATCATGCACGCCTTGACAAAGTCCCTTCGGTCCGTTCCCTCGTCTTGAGGGGAACCGACGGGCACACCTAACCTGTCATCCCTCCAACCCATCATGGCCTCCTTTGAAAATAAATAGCCATTCGACCTTTGAACGCTACGCCGCTTGTGACCGATACACCCTACGAGGGATGATTCGGTGTTGTCAATAAGACCACCCGAATTTCATCTGAATCTCAAATTCTCCTTCCATTGTGAATGCGATTCATTTGCAGATTCAACAGGACGCCACGACCTCAGCGGACGTCGCGGCTCGGATACACGACACCGTCTTCGACCGGATTCTGATCAACGATGTCCGATCCGGACACAACCCGCCAGGTGAAAGAAGTCGATCTATGAACCGGATCATTCACGCGTTGAGGCCTCGAGACCCGAGACGGAAGCGAGGCAAAGTCCACAGGCTCGAGAGACGAGATTGAGTTGCGAGATGTTTTCCGTTGGAAAATATTTTTATTGACGGGTCGCTTCGACCCGCGGGCTCAACAGTGGCCGGCACGAACGACGTCAGAACTTTGGTGGTTCGAGTTTGCCTTCGGCCACGTACTCCCGTGTCCAGCCCTTGACCAGACCCGTCAGAAGGAGGATCGAGATCAGATTGGGGATGGTCATCAACCCCAGAGCGAGATCTCCAAAGGCCCACACCATCTCGAGCGAGTAAACCGCGCCCAAAAAGTGCGCGATGCAGAACACCACCCGATAGGGCATGACCCAACGAGGACCAGCGAGATAGAGAATCGAGCGGTCGCCGTAGTACGACCAGCTGATCGCGGTCGACAAACCGAAGAAGAAGACGGCAAGGGTCACCAGTAAATGGCCCTGTCCGAAGGCCACTCGGCCAAGACCCTCTCTGAAGGCCCACGCGGTCAGCGGCGATCCGTTCTGCATCGCTCTCCCACGCAACACCAGCGTTCCGTCGGACGGCTTGCCGCCGAGATCGAGGACCGTTGCTTCTTCCAGCTTGCCTTCATCGTCTGGTTCAAAATCGATGGTGCCCGAAAACGGCCGCAGGTTGCGCAGGAGCACGGGGTCGTCGGCGATCAGCAGCACGGCATCGTCGACAAGCGCGTGGTTCCGAACCAGGGTGAAGTCGACAGGTTGGCCGTCTCTCACCTCGAGCGCGCCGGTCGCCAGACCGGCCTCCTCGATTTCGCCGTTGAGTCCTATGGCCACTCCGACATGGATGACCTCGATGGCGTTTTGGTCGTTGACCAGGACCTGCTGCTCCTGCTTGTCCTGCCAGACCCCAGAGATGAGGATCACGAGGCCAGTCATCGTGCAGATCAGCAGGGTGTCGATGAAGGGACCGATCATCGCCACGACTCCCTCGCGGATCGGCTCGTCGGTCTTGGCTGCCGCGTGGGCGATGGGGGCCGATCCCTGGCCGGATTCGTTGGAAAAGAGTCCCCTCTTGACCCCCCAGGTGAGCATGAAGATGAACGTGCCGCCCGCGAACCCACCAATTTGAGCCGCGGGTCGAAAGGCCGATGCAAAGATCATGGCGAGGGTTCCCGGGATCTCCTGAATGTGGAGCAGCAGGACGATCATTGCCGAACCCACGTACAGGGCCGCCATGAACGGCACCAGCTTCGAGGTCACCCGGCCGATCCGCCGCCACCAACGTGCTGAGGATCAGACCGGTGACCCACGTGGGCACACCGAGATCCTGCCGGAACTGGTCGGCAACGGTGAACGACTGCACGGCGTTTCCCGAGCCAAACGAGGAGATGACGGCAAAACACGCGAAGGCGATGCCGAGCGGTTTCCACCTCGAACCCAACCCACGCTCGATGGAGTACATCGGACCGCCAGCAGCAGAACCACCGGGGAGGATGGTTCGAAACTTCATCGCGAGGGTGCACTCGGTGTACTTGAGAGCCATACCGAAGACCGCCGTCACCCACATCCAGAAGAGCGCGCCGGGCCCACCGTAGTGGATGGCGGTGGCGACACCCGCGATATTGCCGATCCCGACGGTCGCCGAGAGCGCGGTGGTGAGGGCCTGAAAATGGGAGAGATCGCCTTCGTGCTCGGGATCGTCGTACTCGCCTCGGATCACCCGCAGACCATGGCGGAAGTAGCGCACCTGAATCCACCCGAGGCGGAAGGTCGTCACCAGTCCGGTCCCAACCAGCAACACCACCAAGAGAGGCATCTGTTCGGGCCATCCCCACACCACGCCGCTGAGACTTTCGATCGCCGTGCCGATCCACTCGAACAATGAGTTCATGAAGGTTGCTCCCCCGGCCCGCCCGAGCGGGCCGAGCTATGCTATCCGGCACCAAGCGCCCCTGCAACTCACAAACGCATTATTGGGTGACCATGATGCAGGATCGTTCCTTTTCTCGAGGCCGATTACTCGCGCGCTGATGCACGCGAGAAATCGGCCTCGAGAAAGGAAGATGAGGATATTTAGCTCATCACCTACAGGAGCTTCTGGGGATTTGCCAGCAGGGTGGATTTTCGGACTCTCTTCCAGAATCGTTTGGTTGCAGCGAGAGCGGGAAGGGTCGAAAACTTGCTCAGACCCTTGCCGTAGAGCATCGGCAGCGCGGCAGCAAGGAATGACGCGAAGTCCCGATCGTAGGGGTAGTACCAGGGCATCGCCGTGTCGGTTCCGGGATCTCTCACGACGTATTTGACGTTGACCAGCTCGTGCATCCCAAAGGCTCCGTGGGCCCTCCCTATTCCACTTTCGCGGACGCCGCCCCACGTCCCGGTGGCCTCGACAAAGGCCACCGCGTGGTCGTTGATGGTCACGACCCCGGCGTCGAGATCGCGCTGGAGGCGCTCGGCCGTTGCCCGTGATCGGGTCCACCCGGAGGCGGTGAGACCGAATTTCGATCGGTTGGCGCGGCTGATCGCCTCGTCGATGGAGTCGACGGGAATGAGCGGCAGCACCGGGCCGAATGTCTCCTCCCGCAGCACTTCCATGTCATCTTCGACGTCCACCAGCACGGTCGGCGGATAGAAGAACCCGGGGCCCTCCGGTTTCTTGCCACCGGTGAGAGCGCGCGCCCCGCCGGCCAGAGCTTTCTCTACCTGCCGGGCGACGATGTCGAGCTGCCCCTTGGTGGTGAGGGGACCCATGTCAGTATCTGAAAGGGACGGGTCACCGACCTTCATCTCGTTGGTAAGCTCCACCACGCGCTCGAGCATACGGTGGTAGATGGGTCGTTCGATATAGGCCCGCTCGATCGACGCGCAGGTCTGGCCGGAGTTGACAAATGCACCCCACACGAGCCCCCGCGCGGTTCGCTCGAGGGCCGCATCGGCCGCCACCACCGCGGCGTCCTTGCCGCCGAGCTCGAGCTGGGCGGGCACGATTCGCTCTGCACACCGCCGGGCAACGTGCCGACCGACTTCGACCGAACCCGTAAACAGGACCTTCACGACGTCCGGGTGATCGAGGAGCACATCGGTTTCGGACCCGGGCAGCGCCACCGTGTTGATCACTCCAGGAGGGAACCCGGCGCGACGCGCCATGTCGCCGAGCAGGAGACCGGTGAGCACCGTCGCCGATGCGGGTTTGAAGACCACCGTATTCCCGGCACCCACCGCGGGTACGATCTCGGCCATGGGGATGCCGACGGGATAGTTCCACGGGGTGATCACTGCCATCACGCCGAGCGGGTCGAAGCGATATCCCGCGGTCCAGTGGGCAAAGAGCAACTGAAAGGGCTTCACCTTTTTAAAGGCGAGGAGTTTCGAGAGTTTTTTGGAGTAGAAGGAGAGAGTCTCGAGCCCCGGAAACACGTCCACAAGACGCGCCTCGGTGATCGGTTTCCCGCCCTCGGCCGAGACCAGTCGAGCCAGATCGTCGCACTCGTCGAGCATGATCTGGCGCCACCGCCCGATGATTTTTTGCCGCTGCCTCACCGGGGTGTGGGACCACTCGGGGAAGGCGTTTTTAGCAGCCTCGACCGCGGCGGTCGCGCCGTCGCCGTCAAGGGCGGAGACCGTCCCAACCTCATGTTCGGTCGCGGGATTGTAGCTGGCAATGGTGCGCGGGCCACCGACATCCAGATTCGAAATGATCGAGCTGGTTTGGAGTTTCATGGCTGGATTGTAGCAGCCGCCACCCGCCCACCCACCCTCCCGATGCTGGATGCCGGATGCTGGATGTTGGATCCGCCCGCCCTCCCCCAGATTTCAGTTTCCTCGATGCAGGGCTTGAAGGACCTGCCTACGCGATTGTTTGACTCAGTGATGAACCGGAAACGGGCAGGCGGGTCCTTCAGGGCCCGCGGGCCGCCGGGCGGTCCTGGAAGCCTCCAGGGGCAGAGTCAGGTTCTGCGACAGAAGACAGCGGCAGCAACAGCGTTCGGTGTCAGCGGAAGTCGACAGCGTCAGGGTCAGGGTCAGCACCAGTATCCGAACCCGCGTCCGAGGCCTCGCCAGTGCACGGTTGACTGAGCCCAATCGGTCGGGGATGCGGACAGGGGGGAGGACTCGGCCGCCGATGCCTGTTCCGGACGCTGTCGACTGCCGCTGTCCACTGTCCCTGCCGCGATCGTTGTTCCTGCCGCTGTTCACTGCCGCTGAGCGCTGCCGCTGTCAACTGCCGCTGATTGCCTCCAGCAGGCATTCTCTTTCGAGTCCCACCACCACCGTGCCATCGGTCTGCGCTGCCTCGTCAATGGCGGCAACGATGTCCCGCCTCCCGAACTCGATTGTCCGACTGATTTTCGACCACTCCATGGTCCATCTTCCGGCCGGGAGGGTCCGGGTCGGGGTCATGACCACCAGCCGCTCCGCACGTCTCACTCGGCCCAGCTCATCTTTCAGCTCTCGGAGGCCACTCGGCGAGCACGCGGCAATCCACAGCTCGTCGTAACGTCCCTCGGGAATCAGGTCGAAGGGCACCCGGTGGATCAGGCCGCCGTCCATGAATCGGTCCCCTGCGATCGCGACAGCCCTTCGAAAGCCGTTGATATACGGGACGAACGCGGTGGCGCGAAGCATGAGCCCGAACGTCTCGTCGTCGATCGCGTTGCGGTTTTTGAGATACGCCGGTTCGAGTTCTGGGAGCGGCACCCCGGGCCCAACCACACGAGCCGCCGCCACGACGACGTCGGCTTCGGCCGTCCTCGCAGAATGCACGTCCATCGTCCGAAGGGTGATCTCCTGGATCAGACGATCAACGGTGCGGAGCCTGCCAATCGACAGCCAGGGGTGCGGGGCGATTCGCCACGCGTCCGCTTGCCGCCATGAATCGATCATCGCCTCGGGATCACCGGCCGCAATCCAGGCAGCGGCGATCCCGCCTGCCGATACCCCGGCCATCAGTTCGAACTCGATTCCCGCTTCCCGCAGCGGTCCCGGAAAACCGGCGTAGTAGGCGCCTCGATTGGCGCCCGAGGCCATCAGAAGCGCTCTCCTCATCTTGCTCGGCCCGATCTCAAGGCGTGGACGGCCGACGCCTGGGCTCCCGCTGTCAGGATCAGCTCTCGGACATTCGCGTTGGCCGGGCGGGTGGCACAGAAGATCACCGCATCGGCGACATCCGCGGCGCGGAGCGGCTCCAGCCCTTTGTAAACCCCGTCGGCCTTGTGCCTGTCACCGTGGAACCGCACGAGCGAGAACTCGGTCTCCACTAATCCGGGGTCGACCGACGACACCCGGACCCCGGTTCCCAACGTGTCGATCGAGAGCGTTCGATTGATGGCTGCGACCGCGTGCTTTGTCGCGCAGTAGACGCTGCCCCCCGGATACACCTCGTGGCCCGCGATGGATCCGATATTGATCACGTGGCCTGCACCCCGATCGACCATGCCCGGTAGGATGGAACGCGTCACGTAGAGGAGACCCTTGATGTTGGTGTCGATCATCTCCTCCCAGTCGTTGACATCACCCTCGTGAAGCGGGGTCAGCCCTCGCGCCAGTCCGGCGTTGTTGACCAGAATGTCGACGTCTCGCCACACGTCCGGCAGCTCATCCACCCACGCCTCGACCGTGGGACGATCGCGAACATCGACGACCGCGGTCAGGACTTTGGCACCAGCGCTCGGCTCGATCTTCTCCGCCAGTGTTTCGAGCCGGTTCGCGCGCCGGGCGAGAAGGATGAGCCGGCAGCCGAGACCGGCGAAGGCTTCGGCGCAGGCGCGTCCGATCCCGCTCGACGCACCCGTCACAAGAACACATTTTCCGTCCAGATCAAGCGCCATGAGTGGAGTCTCCCTCGACCGCTGTCCGCGGAAGTGCATTGTAGACGGTCGCGACCGGGAGTCAGGCCGTCAGCTCTTCGCCGACGTCGTCGCCTCCCGCCCAGTCGGGCTGCCAGCGTCCCTCGTACATGGCGCGAATGTAGAGCTCGAAAAAGAAACACCGACATACCTCCCCACCCGAAGTTTTCCGGGCAGCAGCATCTTCTTAGGAAATGTAGGGCGATACGTTCGCGCGGCGCTCATAACATCGGAACCACCGCGCGGAAAAGGCGTGCTGAACGACAACACGCCAACCCGGATCGCTCCGGGTTGGCTGGGGTGACATGGTTCTCAGTCTGCGAAACGGGAAACTCAATCTTGCTCGAGCTCTCGGTCTTTTTTGATCTCCTTGCGGATGGTGATGACCTGAGCGCCGCCGTGGTCGACCTTTTTCATCACGCAGCCGGTCACCGGGTCGATATAGTCATCGAGGAGGTTGTCATCGGCCTTGACGGTCAACATCGAACCGGTCTCTTCGCAGCGGTACACGACAACATCGCCACCGCGGTGATGACCCATTCTCTTGACGATGATCGGGTGGTCCTCGTCTCCCTCACCGACCCAGTGCAGCACCTTGTGATCTCCATCCTCGTGGATGTCGATCAGCTCGTCGCCGTACTTCTCCTTGAGGGCCTCGATGTCGATCTCGCCATCCTCACGCTTGATGATGAAGACATTCGCATCGCCGTGCTCCTCGTCACCGAAGAACATGACGTTGCCTTCCTCGCCCAGATGGTCTTCGAGAAGCTCGACGTCGATCGTCTCGCCGTCACCCTTTTTCATGATCATGACACGATGACCGACCTTGGCCTCGTCGCCCTCGGTCACCCACACCGTTTGCCCGTGCCCCTCGCCCCCGTGGACGAAGCCCTTGGCGCAACCGTGAAGCCCCTCGTGGACCAGCGTGAGCTGGTCATCGACTCGACGAATCTTGATCGGGTGCTCTCCAACCTGGATCTCTCGTTCTTCACCGGGAGCCAGGTCGTCGAGGTGAACCGTCTCCTTGACTCCGTTCACATCGACCGTGATCTCCTGACCGTCGACGTTCTTCACCTCGATATTCAATCTCTTCTCCTCCCCCGCCAATGACCACACCGCTCCAACGAGGAGAATGAGGGCCGCCGCCACCAGGTACCGCGTCCACGAGCTCCTATTCATTTCAATTCCTCCGTTTTCTTCTGGGGCCGGCGGGTGCGAGCCCGCGACCTCGGGTTCTATCGATCTGTCGAGCAATCACCGTGCCAGGTTTGTCGGCGTTCGTCGGAGCTCACATCTCCCCGGATGCGGAGATCAGCTCCCCATCTCGGGAGATTCTGCCGCATCGTCGGTGCCGTTTCCGGCCATACCGTGTTTCTCGAGGCGGTAGAGGAACGCCTTGTACCCGAGACCGAGAAGGCGGGCTGCAGCGGCGCGGTTGCCACGACAACGATCCAATGCCTGACCGAGCAGCCCGGCCTCGACCTGTTCCCAAACGACACCCTCCACCGGGAGGTTGAACGGGCACCCTTCGTGTCCGCCCGTGCTCCGGATCTCCGCCGGCAGATCGTCGGCGCTCGGCACGCCGTCCTCCGACAGCAGGACCATTCGTTCGACGACGTTGGCGAGCTCTCGTACATTACCGGGCCACCCGTACTCGGTCAGCTGTCGCAGTACCGACGGCGGCAGAGAAGGCACCTCGATGCCGTGGCGGGCCGACGCCTGCTCGAGAAAAACCGAGGCGAGAAGTGGTACATCCTCCATCCTCTCACGTAGCGGCGGCAGCTCGATCGGCACCACGTTGAGCCGGTAGTAGAGATCTTCGCGAAAGCCTCCATCCGACACCAGAGAGGGCAGATCGCGGTTCGAAGCCGCGATCACCCGCACATCGCACTCGATCTCTCCGGTTCCGCCGACCCTTGTGAACCGGCGCTCTTGAAGCACCCTCAATAGGGTGGCCTGCAGCGGCAACGGCATCGAGGCGATCTCATCGAGGAAGAGGGTGCCGCCATCGGCCTCCTCGAACCGGCCCTCTCGACGGCGGTGGGCACCGGTGAACGCGCCCTTTTCGTGGCCGAAGAGCTCGCTTTCGATCAAGGACTCGGGGATCGCCGCGCAGTTGACCGCCACGAATGTCCTCCC
>CBDTWX010000115.1:0-12927 GCA_965364305.1 uncultured Thermoanaerobaculia bacterium | reverse complement strand
CCGATCTGTCGCATCCCTCCCGCGGCCCGCACCCCCGGTCGATCTCCACTATCGACCCATCGAGGAGATGCCGTTCATTGCCGCGCTGCTGATCACCGGGCTCGAGGCCGATGGCTCGCCTGTGATCGGAGATGTGCCTGCAACCAGACCATATGATGGGCGATCGTGCACCGAGCGATGTCTCGAGATCGATCTTGCCATCTCCACCGAAATTCGCCTCCTCCCTCTGCCGGTGCCATCGGGCCATCTGGTGGACACCGGCAGTGTCCGTCTCGACGGGGCGCCAATCCCCGTCGTGGAGTTGGGTACCGGGCAGCCCGCCGTTCGATTGGAACCGCCTCGTACGGGACGAGTGGCGTACGACACATCTTCGACCACCGCCGCACGGTATCGCGACGAATCGAAGAAGAGGCAGGGAGTTTTCTATCGGAGTCTTTCGATCGGCGCCGGCGATTGTGACGTGCAGAACTCCCTGGTGGCCGCGACCCTCGAGAGCTCGGGCGTGCCGGCACGGCTCGCGGTCGGCTGGTTGGGTGTCGATGGCAAGGTCCCGCCGGGCCTCCACGCGTGGGTCGAGTTCCTTGGCGAGGATGGCGTCTGGGGGGTCGTGGATGCCAGTGTCCCTGTTGACCCGGAGGACCGGAAACAGGTCGTACGCCCAGTCTCGAAGCTGCCGGCACCGACTTCACGGGAGAGCTCGGGCTGGGTGTGGGCGATCGCAGCAGCGCTTCTTCTTTTCGCCGGGTCGGCCGCACTTCTCGGTGGGCGAAGATTGAAACGGCGTCTCCAAGTGGGCTCCGAGACTGATGTCCCCGGCCTTCTGCGCGGAGCCGCAACACGGCCGAGGGCCTTTGAACGGATCCGACCGCTCTTCCCCCGGCGGTTGGTGCCGCTGATCGGCCGGCCGCCGATTTCTCTTGCTCGTGCGCGCAAGGAATCCCTCCGCGGGCGCCTGAGTCGTGGGAGCCCGCACACGCGGCTCGCCGAGCAGGCCTCGACCGGTGGGGGTGTGGTGATCGACGCCGAGCGCGCCGCGGGCCGGGCGGTTGCCGACGCCCTCGGAGCGATCGATTTGGATCGCTGGCAAGAGCTCCTCGACGGTTCGTGGTCTGACGATGTGACGACCAGAGTCGAAGCGGCGTTGGGCGCGGGCGGACAGCCGTGTCGGTTGAGGGTGGCGCGCGGTGTCGGCCAGGAGACGATGGTTCTCGACGGAGGTCTACTGGGGCTCGGGACCCGCGTTTGCCTGGTCATTGTGAACGCGGAAGGTGATCTGTGGCGCTCGGTCCGCCGCCTGGCGCGGCAGCGGCAGCCGGCGCGTGCCGTGCTGTGGCTCGCCGACTCGATGGTCCACCGAATTGGCGTGCCGGAGGAGGCGTTGGGGGGTTGTCTCGCGAGCCTTGCGGAGGCCGCGGTCAGGGAGCGAGCATGGAGCGTGAGCTGAAACGAGAGGATTTGCTCGCGATCGATGTCGGGAGCGAATTGCGGACTCTGTGCGAGGCACAGCTGCGCGGCACCTGGCAGGTTCCGGCCGAACTCGTGCGATTCGCATTGCGGTTGGGCGCGGTCGAGATCGACGTGGAAAGTCGGTGGTTGGGTTGTAGAATCCGGTGGACGGGTCCGACAGTCGACGAAAGTGTTCTGCTCCACCTTCGGTCGGCCCTCGATCGTCGATGTCCGGCGACCAATCGACAGCACGCAATCGGCGCGCTCGAGGAGGCAGGTGCGGACGCTCTGCTGTGGGCTGCTGGCCTCAGAGGCGCGCGCCTCCATGTGGACTCCGACGGATCGAAAGGCTGCTTCCGGTTTCGCCATCACGACGGTGGCCGGCCGCGATTATCCTTACTCAAGGGCGGCGGGCTCCGACCATCCGTGGAGCTGCGCTGGAAGTGCGCCCGGTTCGATCGCAGGAGATCGCTGGCGTGGGTGCGGACGGCGACTCGTTTTGTCGAAAGGACGGTGACGGTCAATCGCAGTCCGGTGCCGCGCGGCTTCTCCGATGGCCTCTACCACGTGAGCCTGAACAGGCCCCTACCGCTCTGGGTCGCTCTGACGCGATCGGGAGACCGTCCGGTGTTGTGGTTGCTCAAGAATGGGGTCGTCTCGGCACGAGCAGGGATTTCGGGTTATCCCCCCTTCGAGGCGGCCGTCGAGCTTGGCGGTCTCGTGCCCGGCGGGGGGAGCGCGGCAGATCTGAGAAGAGCGGTGACGCCGTTCGTCATCGAGCTGGTCGATCGCGCGGTATGGATGATGGTCGAGGTGGCGGACCGGCTGGGAGAAATGAGCGAGCCGGATCGAGATCGGATCGTTGTCCTTCTGTTGCGTGCCGCCCGTCGAAAGCTCAGGGAGGACGAGATACGCGAAATTCCGCTGATTCCGACGGCCGGCGTTGCTGAGGACAGGCTCTCGGTCGAGGACATCCGACGGCTGGCTCGGCGCCGAGGCCACCAGCTCGCAGCGATCGACCCGGATGCGGTGTCGAGTGGTGGCGTGGTGGATCCGGAGACGACCCTGGTGACATCGAGCGAAATTCGCGACTTGCTCGCAGAGCTGACGAGCGTTCGCTTTCAGGCGCCCTCCCGACGTTCCAACCGATTCAGAACTCGTCTCGGCCAGCGGTTTCGGATGGTTTCCGAGAGGATCGCCAGAAGACTGCGGAGCATGGGCGGCGCGCGACGAGTCGCTCCGGACGCTCTGACCGAGGGCGAAAAGGCCCTTCTCACCGCTCTCCGAGCCGCCGATCCCTCTCGCGAGATCGCGCTCTGCGAGGGCCGCGGCAAGGTCAGGACTTCCTCTGGAGGGCTGGTCGTCCCCCGCCACAATCCGGTCGTCGTGGCGGGTGCTGAATGCGTCAAGGGTGATTCGTCGTGGGCCTACCCGGTGCTCCTGGCGCTCGACACCGGCGAGACACCGTCGGAAGGTCTCCGCGAGCGGTGGCGTAGCCTCTGAATCAAACGGTGGTCGGCTGTCGGTACGATCTGCGGCCGGGTAGTGTGATAATAGAGGTAATGCTTCGGCGGGAACGCCCGCGGTGGAACCGGTTACCTGGACGGAGGTGGCATGACAAAGAATGAAACAAGGATCCTGACGGCCGGGATCGAGAAGCAAGCCTTCGAGAGAATCGCGCCGGAGCTTCGGCGCGAAGCGTTCAAGATCGATTGGGTTGCGACGCTGGAGGAGGGGGTGGCTCTGGCCGCCAAGAATCGCTACAACCTGATCATCATGGACGCGGAACCCTGCGACTGGCCACTCGCCAAGGTCGTCGGTGGGTTTCGCTCCGCCAGCTCGACGAGCAGCGATGCCGCGATCATGGTCCTATCGGGTCCGGACCGCGCGGACGCGGCTCAGGAGCTCAAGAGCTGCGGCGTCAACCGGGTCATGCTCATCAACGATCCCCCAGAAGTGATCCGCGAGCAGTTGTTGGGCCTCCTCGATGTCGCTCCGCGGACCTCGGTACGCTTGCCGATCAACCTCGAAGCGGCCCAGAGTAACGTCGGAGGAGAGCTCTTCTGTCAGACCGAAAACCTCTCCACGTCGGGCATGTTTATCAGAACCCGGCACCGACCGCAGATTGGTTCGACAGCGGCCTTCAAGATTCACCTCGCGGGCGGGGGCGGCACAGTCATCGGGCGGGGAGAGATCGTCCGCCATTCATCGCCGGAAAAAGAGGGAATCGACGGCGTCGCCGTCCGTTTCATCAGCCTGCGGGGAAACGGTGCCCTGAAGTTGCGGGGCTATCTGGAGACTCGCGCAACGGGATCGAACGACGATTCCAGCGTTTGGCAGAAACCACGGCCCCAGACGAAGGATGATTCCGGCCGCAAGGGACAGAGCGACGTCATCCTTGAATTCGAATAACAGATAGCCGTCCAGAACGAGCGCCGCGCTCCGCGTATGGCAGTCATCGAGGCGTTCGTCGCGACCAACATCGCGGTAGTGGGATAATGGAAGGAGTGTTTGAGCGGGCCCGTCCGTGGTGGAACCGGGTGGGTCGATGGAGGGAAACATGAAAGACCAGGAACTCAAAATTCTGGCAGCGGGGCTCGAGCGCCGGGCGTTCGAGAGAATCGCCCCGGCGCTCCGGAGCGAAGCCCTCAAGGTCGATTGGGTCGCCACCCCGGAGGCGGGTGTGGCGCTGGCCGGAAAGAACCAATACGACGTCATCGTCATGGATGCGGAACCCTGCGACTGGCCGCTGACGAAAGTAGTGAGCGAGTTTCGCTCAGCCCGCTCGCCCAGCAGCAACGCCGCGATCATGGTCCTTTCAGAACCGGACCAGGTGGATGCGGCACGAGCGCTCAAAAGCCGCGGCGTCAACCGGGTGATGCTGATCAGCGATCCTCCAGACATGATTCGCGAGCAGATGATCAGCCTCCTCGAGGTAGCGCCTCGTGCGTCGGTTCGCTTGCCCACGAACCTCGAAACGGCCCTCGGTGGCACGGGGGGTGAGCTCTTCTGCCAGACCGAAAACATCTCGACCACCGGGATGTTCGTAAAGACCAGGCATCGACCGTGTCTCGGTTCAAAGGTGGTCTTCAAAATTCATCTTTCCGGCGAGGGCGGGACGATATTCGGTCGTGGTGAGATGGTCCGGCATTCTTCAGCGGATCGAGAGGGAGTCGACGGTGTCGCCATCCGATTTCTCAGTTTTGCGCGCGATGGCGCCGTTCAGCTGCAGGACTTTCTCGAAAGTCGCGTCTCCGGAATGGACGCCGAGCCCAGGACCTGGCATGAAAGCTGGCCCTCACGGGAGAACGGTTTCGGCGGTGAGCGGGAAGAAGACATTACCCTCGAGTTTGAATGAATAACGGACCCGAGAAAACCGCCCTCGGTGGAGGGCGGTTCAAGATTTTCCGGGGTGGTCTCGTATCAACCGTCAATTTCGGTCAGCAAGACCTCCACCGCATTTTCGAGCTGCTGGTCCCGTCCGGCCGCCTCGATGGCCGGGTCGTTGTCGACCACGTAATCGGGATCGAGATGTTTGTTCTCTAGAATATCGCCCTCGTTGTCGATGTAGCCGACCTGGGGAATCCCGAAGACCAGGCTGGGATCCTGCAACCGCTCCCACCACACCGAGGTACAGGTGCCGGGCACCTGCATACCCACCATCTTTCCGATTCCGAGTGTTGTGTAGGCGGATGGGAAACAATGGGCGTCAGAGTAGTTCCCTTCGTTCATCACAACGATGGACGGCTTTGTCCAGCGGTGGGTGGGTTCCACGCCGATCTGGCGCCCGCGAGGGTGGGCCCGGGCATAGACTTCGCCGGTGAGAAAGATCGTCAGGGCTTCCACCAGATTGCCGCCGCCGTTGAACCGAGTGTCGAGGACGATGCCTTCCTTGGTCACGGCTTTGCCGAAGATCTCCTCGAAGATCTCGCGGTAGCCCCGATCGCTCATGGATCGGATGTGGGCGTAACCGAGGCGTCCTTCCGACAGCCGGTCGACCTCGGCGCGTCTCGAACGCACCCATCGCTGGTAGAGGAGTTCCGACTCCGCTCCCTGGGAGATCGGTTTGATCGTCTCCTGCCAGCGGGTCCCCTTGGCGGGATCGTAGAGCGAGATGCGGATGAGGTCGTCGGATTTGTGGTTGAAGAGCGGATACCAGTTCTCGCCTGCCGCGATCTCGTGACCGTTGACGGCCTCGATGATGGTTCCGGCCTCTACCTTGCTCTCGGCCTTTTCGAGCGGTCCTCCGTCGATGATCTCGGCCACCCTGATGCCCGGGCCGTCGTGCTCCGGATCGGGGAAAAAGGCCAACGTCGCGGTGGCGTCCCGTCCCTCGCGTTGCGGCCGGTAGCGGCAGCCGAGGTGAGAGCCGTTGAGCTCTCCCTGGAGCTCGGAGATCACATCGCAGAAATCACGGTTGTTGTCGATATAGGGCAGGAATCGGGCGTAGGCGGATCTGTAGAGATCCCAATCGACCCCGTGCATGTCCTCGACGTAGAACTTCTCTCGCGTCTGCCGCCAGGCGTGCTCGAAGAGATAGGCACGTTCCGCCGCCGCATCAAGCTCCATCTTCGCCTGCAGTTTGACCGGTTTCACCTTGCCCGATTCCACCTCAACCGACTTGAGCTGTCGGTCGGCGAGCAGAAAGGCTTTTGTACCTTCCGTGTCGAGAAAAAAGTCACCAATCCTCTCGGCGTCGAGCTTTGCCAGCAGCTTGACCTCTTTTTTGCGTGGTTCGTAGGCCCACAGATCGTAGCCCTTTTCGAACCTTGCGAGGTAGAGAATTTTCTCGCCGTCAGGGGTGATCCGCGCTTCGGCCAGGCGAGAGGAGTGGAGCGTCATCCGGATGGTCCGGTCTTCGAGACCGTCGAGCTGAATGTCCACCGGGTCGGGGAGCTCAATCTCGTCTTTTTTCTCGTCATCCTCAGTGTCGCTCTTCCCTTTCTCGTCGTCTTTGGCGTCCTTCTGGTCTTCTCTGTCGCCGTTCTTTTTGACCTTTTTCTCCTTCTCCTTGAGCTGTTCCATCTCCGCCTCGGAAAGACGGAATCGATCCCACGCCTCTTGGGTGAGGAACGAGGCGTAGACGTCGTACTTCGACGGCCAACCCGATTGCTGGCGCTCACCGTGACGGTCGGTGAACCAGAAGATCGCCTCGCCCTTGAGTGCCCATCGCGGCACGACGTCCTCGTAACCGCTCTTGGTGAGATTGACCAGCTCGCCGTCTCCAGATGACGGCACCAGACCGACCTCGGACGACCAGCGGGTTGGGCTCAAGAACTCGACTAGAAACCACTCGCCGTCGGGCGACCACTCGTACCACTGGTCACCGTCGATGTAGGAGTAGTTGATGTCGCTGGGCAGGATTGTCCGGCTCTCGCCCGAAACGAGGTTGAGGACCTTGAGGATCGTGCGTTCTTCGAGGTAGGCGACCTCCTTGCCGTCGGGTGAAAAGTGTGGCTGGAAGGTCTCGAGATCGGTCACGACGACAGGTTTTTCTACGAAGGCCGTGGCCAGGAAGAAGCTCGGTTCGTCATCGTCGGTGAGATCGGTGCGGTAGATATTCCAGCTTCCGTCGCGCTCCGAGGCATACAGCACGCTTCTGCCGTCGGGGTGAAAGCTGACCGATCGTTCCTGCTCCGAAGTGTTGGTGATGCGACGGGTGGCACCGTGCTTGGTAGATGTGACAAAGACCTCACCTCGCGCGATAAAGACGATCTCCTTACCGTCAGGCGAGATGTCGAAATCGGTGATGTTCCGCGCCACATCGATGTACTCCACCTCGTTGTGGCGTCGGTCCGCGGTAGTCGTGACCTCGAGCTTGCGACTTTCAGAGGCGTCTGCGCCACGCACGTAGATAGAACCGTCCCACGTGTAGCACAGGTCGTCGTTGTCGGAAACCGAGAGGAAGCGGACCGGGTGGGTGTCGTGCGATGTGAGCTGGACAGGATTGCCGCTGTTCTCGAGGGAGAGACTCCAGACATTGAAGGTTCCGTTACGTTCCGAGAGAAAGTAGAGCGAGGTCTCGTCTGACGCCCATACCGGCTGGCGATCGTCGGCACCAAAATCGGTCAACCGGGTGTGCTGCCCGTTTGCCGCGTCAAAGACCCAGACATCGCGAGCAAATGACGAGTCATCATGTTTTCGAAAATCGTCCTCGTACCCCTTTTGATCGGAGTAGGCGAGCCGTTGACCAGCCGAATCCCACGCCGCGTACATCGCTGGAGTCGTCAGAATCTGCCTCGGCATGCCACCCTCGAGAGACACGCGGTAGAGCTCGGGCTGGGCGCGACGCGTCGGGTACTGTACGTTGCTCTGGGCGTCGAGTCGACCCGATGTAAAGAGCACGGCCGAGCCGTCTGGAGTAAAGCTGGTCGGGTAGTCACCCGCCGAGTGAAAAGTCAAACGCAGGGCCGTCCCGCCTGATGCGGGCATGACAAAGACATCGAAGTTGCCGTAGCGGTCCGACGCAAAGGCGATCTTGGATCCGTCGGGTGACCATATCGGTCTCGATTCGTAGGCCGCGTGCACCGTCATCCGGGTCGCCTGTCCGCCGCTGGATGGCACCCGCCACAGATCTCCACGGTAACTGAACGCGATTGTCATACCGTCTGGCGAGATCGACGGGCTCCGCAGCCACAACGCCGTTTCGGATGCTGCCGCCGCGCCGTTCATCGAAAAAAGAGCCGCCGCACAGACCAGAGCCTTGGCCGTTCTCGTGTGTTGCATGTCTTCTCCCCAATTGAGATTGCTCCGCGTTCATTGCGAAAGGGCACAGCAGAGTGTACGGCAAGACGGTCGCTAGGGTTTGCGCGTGATCGGGACGCTCGGAATGAGCGAACCAGCGGCGGCAATCGGTACCCCCCTACCCGTGATTTCGCGGGAGACACCGCGGAAGAACCTGTGCTCCTGTTTTTGAGGGACAGCAATCAGGAGCAGCGACAGGATGCAGTTTCAGTGATCAGCGCCAAAATACAGCGGCAGTCGTCAGCCACAGACGACAGCAGCCAGTGACAGGGGGCAGGTGTCGGCGACAGTGACCAATGGGAGCCGCGACATGATCACATCCGGGTCGTTCACGGGGTGACGGAAGGAACGAAAGAGACCGAGCTCGTCACTGGCGGATTGCCCTTCTACGTCAATCAGCGTGATCTGCAGTCTCTCCGCGGGCATGCGGGCGGGAATCAAGCCTCGAACCTCGTGCCCCGTTTGGGCGGATGGGTGGCGGACTGTCTACATAGAGTTCCCGATTGCACATCGCGGCCGCAATTCCTCATGAGGCTGTTTACTGAGCAGCGGAAGGAATAGTGACCGCAACCAGGGACGGGGACAGCGGTCAGCGGAGGGAGAAAACAGCCCTCAAAAGGGTTATAGTAGAAGTGGTGTCTTGCACTTTGTTGATACGAACACATCGACGGCGCAGGGAGGGCTCGTGACCGAAAATCTGCCAAGAGTGCTGCTCGCGGGTATCGGGCGAGGCCCGTTCGAAGCGCTTGCGCCGGTCCTTGATAGGCAAAAAGTACGGATCGAACGAGTGGGTACGCCCGAGGAGGCGGTGGAGCGGGCACGCATTGAGCCCTACTCCCTGGTGATCTTTGATGCGGAACCCAGCGAAATCCCGCTCGAAGAGATGGTCGCATCCTTGCGCGCCGAGTCTTCAGCCAGCGGAAAGTGCTCGCTTCTCGTCATCGCAGAGCCTGGCAAGGCGCAGGCCGCCCTCGAGCTCATCGACAACGGCGTCAATCGAGTCATGGAGCTCGATGACCCGGAGGAGGCCATCGAGCGACAGGTGGCGGATCTCCTCAACGTCGCACCACGCGCGGCAGTTCGGTTTGCGACTCGTCTGTTCATATCGCTCGACGACGGGGTCGAGGAGGTCTTTGGACAGACCTCCAACGTTTCGGTCACCGGCATGTTGGTGCAGACACCGACCCTTCTCGAACCGGGCCAGCGAGTCACGTTCGAGATCCTGTTGGATGGCCCAATGGGGAGAGTAACGGGTGAAGCCGAGATCGTACGTCGCGCTGACCCGGATCGTGGCGGTGTGTCCGGCATCGGGGGCCATTTCCTGACCTTTGAAAACAAGGGTCGTGACGCCCTTGACACCATCCTCGAGGATGCTCTTGCCGAGCCCCTGCCGGGAGATTTCGACGCATAGTAGAAGATCTCAGCCGCAATCCTCACCCTCGAAAACCTCGGACCCGGTATAGTTGGGGCGTCGAGCGACTGAAGAATTGAGTGTGTTGTTTCGGTGAAGGTGCCAGATGGTCAATCGAAAGTCATTGGTTTTGGTGGCGGGCGTCGGGCGACTCCCTTTCAGAGCGCTCGCCCCGGTTCTCGACCGTCACAAGGTCGAAGTTGTCCGGGTGGCGGCGCCCGAAGACTCGATCGAGCTTGCCCGCTCGGAGCGATTCGACCTCGTGATTTTTGATGCAACACCCAGAAAGGCAGCACTCAAGGATGTTGTGGCGAAGATACGTGAGGACAGCTCCGCGAGCCGTTTGACCTCGCTCCTCGTGCTTGCTGACTACCACGGCGAGGAGGCTGCTCGTGCCCTCATCGGCCGTGGCGTCAACCGGGTGATGCTCCTCGACGATCCTCCCGACGTCATCGATCAACAGG
The DNA here is from genome assembly GCA_965364305.1 of uncultured Thermoanaerobaculia bacterium. Lineage (GTDB taxonomy): Bacteria > Acidobacteriota > Thermoanaerobaculia > Thermoanaerobaculales > Sulfomarinibacteraceae > Sulfomarinibacter. The sequence continues at coordinate 2,862 of CBDTWX010000115.1, read as the reverse complement.
TGGCGGAGCTCCTCTACATCGCGCCGCGGGCAGCGGTTCGCTTCACGATTCAACTCAGGACCTCGGTCGCCGACGGCATCGACGAGGTGCTTGGTGAGATCATCGATCTGTCCATGTCTGGCCTGTTGGTCAAAACCGAAAAACCATTTGCGGTGGGACAGCAGCTCGTAATCTCGATCTATCCAGGAGACCGGAATGATCCGGTTGTTGCCAAGGCGACCGTGGTGCGTCAGGCTCTCTCCGACCGCGGGGGTGTCGACGGTTGTGGCATCCGATTCGTGAGTTTTGCCGCCGACGGAGAGCGACGAATTGCTTCCGTTCTCGAGGGGGCGTTCGCCGAATCTGTCGACCTCGATATCGTCGATTGATTGAGTACCCGGCTGAAACTCGTTCCTGTTGGCTTCGGTCGGTTGAAACCCGGACCGCCTTTTCTGTGCCGATGCCATCGGCCCCGGTGACCACCGAACCGACGTTGAACACGGTGACGTTTCGGAAGTATGCGGGTAACAGGTACCCCTCGAGGTCGCGGAAGCCGTTGTTCGTCAGCTCACGGGCGTGGTTCGCCTGGATCGCCTCGTCGTAAAAGAAAAACAGCGAAAAATTTTCGACGGCGATCAGCCTGGTGGCGCCGTAAAACAGCAGCACCACGATCAGAAGTATCAGATCGCGATGGGGGAGCCCGGTCGTGGGCGGCTTCGAGGTCGTCGTCTCGGGTCGCGAGCACGCGGTAGGCAATTCAGTGGGTGGGCGCGTCTGAGACGCCTTCCGCCAATTATTTCCACCCAGATCCTCTCGACAGACCCGCCGAGGTGCCGATGTTATACGATGATTTCCGAGGAGAAACCGAGTGACCATTCTGAAAAGACCGCCAATCGAGTCCCGAATGATTTTTGTTTTCCTATGTGCGACGTGCGTGGCAGCATCGCTGGCGGCCGTTCCGACGCCGGAGGAGGATGAGCCCGACCGGACGGTGACGGAAGCGGCTTCGGTTCAGTCCGGGACCTCGGGCCTGAGGGTCGTCATCGATCCCAAAACCGGCGAAATCGCCTCGGCCCAGGCCCGCGAGCGCAGCGTGCTGTCTGAGGCCCTGGCGCACGCCTTGAGCCGATCGACCGATGATCTGGAGGTTTTCGAGCTCCCGTCCGGGGGCGTTGGCGTCCACCTTGAGGGTCGCTTCCAGCACGTCGTGACGATCAAAGTGCAGGTGGACGGATCCTTCGAGCTCGAATGTGTCGACAGCGCGCGCAAGGCAAACAAGGCCCTCGGCATTCATACTGCGGGGCCGAACGATGCATCGCGGGTCAGGTAGCCCCATGTCGATGCGTTCTGTGCCCCGCGTTCCGTGTTTGGTGCCGACCCTGGCGCTTCTTCTTCTGGCCGCCCCCGCAGGCGCGGCCGAGGTCAACGGGACGCTCCTCCTTGATCCCTCTCGGCTCGCCGGCGGTGACGATCTTGGTCGAGTGCTGCTCTACACGCCGGATCCGCTCGAGCCGGGTTCGTCGGTCTCTCACTGGGACACCTCTGCCAGCCCTGATCTCCTGATGGAACCCTTTGCCTCCTCCTCCGTGCCATTCGGAGAGCTGGATCTGACGCTACCGCAGATGCTGGACATCGGCTGGCAACCGGGCTCATCCACCATCACCATTCGGGTGCAGGACGGACCCAACTCCGGTTTCAACGACCCCAGGGAGGTCGCAGCGATCCCGTCGAACCCCGGCGGTACGACTCTGGGCGGTCAGCGGCTGGCGGCCATGGAATGGGTTGCCGGCGTCTGGGCGGAGCTCCTCGGCAGCTCGGTCGAGATCAATATCGAAGCCAGTTTCACCGAGTTCGCGTGTGATCCGGTCGACGGAGGAGTCCTCGCCGGGGCGTCCACCAGCTACGTGTTTTCTGATTTTGCAAACGCCCCGAGGCAGGCAACCTGGTATCACGGAGCCCTTGCAGAATCCCTGGCCGGGCAGAATCTTAGCGCCACGGTGGATGGAGGGTCACCCGATGACGGTGATCTATTCATCGTCTTCAATAGCGAGATCGACGAGGGGTGTCTGGGTCAAGGCACTGGCTATGACTACGGATTGGACGGAAACACACCGCCGGGTACGGTTTCCTTCGCCCAGGTGGCGCTGCACGAGATCTCTCACGGGCTCGGTTTCGCCAACTTTTCGAACGACGAATCGGGAGAGCTCTTCGGGGCTCCCGAGCAGGGAATTCCGCGGATGCCGGATATTTTCAACGTCTTCAGTTTCGACAATGATCAGCAGCTCCATTGGGATGTCATGACCGACGCCGGGCGTGCGGCTTCGGCTGTCAACCCCGGACGGGTGGTGTGGGACGGTCCTCGGACGACCGCAGCTGCCGGCGACCTTCTCGATGACGCGCCGAGGCTCAACATCCATTTGCCCGGACGGATTGCCGGCAGCTACGCCGCGATGCCCGCCGAGTTCGGGCCGCCTCTGACCGGGGTCGGCCTCACCGGCGATCTTGCCGTGGTGAACGACGGGACCTCCGACGCGACGCTAGGGTGCAACCCGCTGATCAATACCGACGAAATTGACGGCAAGATAGCCGTCATCGACCGCGGGACCTGTTTCTTCTCCGACAAGGTGAAGAACGCCCAGGATGCCGGAGCCATCGCCGCCGTCATCGTCAACAACCTGCCGAACGGGCTGCCGCCGATGGGAGGCCAGAACGCGAGCGTGACCATCCCATCTGCCGGGATCTCTCAGGCGGACGGCGACCTCATCAAGGAGGCACTGGCCCTGCCGCAGCCCCCGCCCTACCGCGCTGGTGGGCGTGCCAAACCGGGAGGCTAGCCCGGACTATTCACCAATCTTCGGCTGCAAGGCCCGATGCACCGCACCC
>CBDTWX010000114.1:0-12951 GCA_965364305.1 uncultured Thermoanaerobaculia bacterium | reverse complement strand
GGCTGCGGAAGTCGAAGGTCCCGCCGCCGGCGACCGGGCGCAGAAAGAAGCCCGACCGACGCAGGCTGCCGTCAATCCACCCCTGGACCATCGTGGTCACGTCCCATTCCACGAAACGGGCGGTGTCGTTGTCGACGACGGTGGTTACGGCAAACGGGACGCCGCCTTGAGCGACACCGCCTGCGTCGCTCCAGTCACCCATGTACTCGCGCCACGGCAGCAGCGCGGCCCGGTTGTAGAAATCCCGGCTGGCGCCGTTCTCCAGACCCGGCGTGCCCTCTGCCCAGTCGTTGACGGCGGCGTCGGTGACCGCCGCAGTCGTCCAAAAGAGCACGAATGAAAAAAGAAACCGCATTGCGCTACGGAGCACGGCAACCCCCAAGCGGCGCGTTGACTCAGCGAACCACCAGGCACCATCGAGGTTCACGCCTACAGACCAGTATCGGCAATCGCACCGACTGTCGACGTGACCACTGTCACCCGGTGACAAAACCACTCGAGCCTGTCGTCCCCTGTGATCTGACGCACCGGCAACCGACAAGGCTTCCGATAGCCTGTTCTGGGGGTACTTCGATGCGCGCTCAACGGATGATCGCCCTCTGTTGTTTTGCCCTGGCAACGATGATTTGCACTCCATCGGCCGAGGCCGCCGACCTGATCTTCGAGGACGGTTTCGGGTCCGGGGATCTGTGGGCGTGGAGCCGCATGGTCAACGGCAGCCCAGCAGTCGGACCGTGCCCGTGCGGGTACCAGATCAGGGGTACAACCCACTACGTCGATCCGACGTCGGGCAGCGACACAACGGGCGATGGCAGCGCCGGGAATCCGTGGGCTTCGATTCAGCACGTTGTCGATGACGAGGTGGATTGCACGGACCAGTATGGAGCGCCAAAGAACCCTGGGGCTCCGGTCAAGGGCGGTGACCGGATCGTGCTGGTGGGAGCGACGGGTCACGATCTGGCGCTCGAGATCACGGGCTGCTACAACTCGGCGTGGGTGACGATCACCGCCCAGACACGACTCGAACCCGTGCTGAGCTCGGTCCATTTCCGCGGCAGCGCTTTCTGGCGGCTTGACGGTCTGAGCTTCGTCAACGACTCGACCGGTATCATGGTGCGTGTCGAGGACCACGGCTTTCAGGGGCCTGCCGAGAACATCCAGATCGTCAACAGCAGCTTCACCTCGGGTCCCCTGCCCACAATTCAGGACTGGGTCGACCACGTTTCAGACGGGATGCGTCTTTACAGCAGCGAGGGTCCGATCGTCGCCAGGTGCAACGAGATGGTCCAGGTGGCGATGGGCTTCGTGGCCTCGGGCAGCCACATCGATGTCATCAACAACCGGGTCGAGTTCTTCTCTCGCGACGGCATCGCGACCGGCGGTCACTTCAACCGCTTCGTCGGCAATCGGATCTACGACTCGGTCAAGCTCGGCGATGGTCACCACGATGACTTCTTCCAGAGCCACATGGGCGCCAACCCCGACACCTCATCCGACGTCGAGATCACGGGCAATACCTTCGTCAACCGATACACCACCGGTCAGCCCGCGGGCTCGCTGGGACCGACCCAGTGTCTGAGCGGGTTCGAGGACGGGCCGAAGCTGCGGCTGCGCATCACCAACAATCTGTGCAAGGCCGATCACTGGCACGGCATCACGTGGTATGACACCAATAACTCGGTTGTGGTCAACAACACGGTCATCGGGGGTTCGGACTATCCAGGTCTACCGCCCGGTTCCGAATCCTGGCCGACTCGAACCTGGATTTCGATCGAAGGCGCCGGGAACATCGTCCGCAACAACATCACCACCCGCAATCTCTCCGACGGCGACCACAACCTCGAACTGCTGCCGTCGGAGGTCGATCTGTACTTCACCGACTGGCTCGGGCTCGATTTCACCCTCGCCCCCGGATCACCGGCGATCGACGCCGGCAACCCCGACGGCGCCACGACTCACGACATCCTCGGTGCTCCCCGCGACGCCCTCCCGGACGTCGGAGCCTACGAGGACTGACCTTCCCGACACGCAGGGCGACCGCAAAATCGCCAACGGTGAGACCGATCACACACGCCCGTGGATCATCGCCGATGACACCGTTCCCGGTGATAGCCTGAAGAGTGGAGGTGTGGAGATGTTCGTCACGACCAGCCAGAGTTGGATCCCGCCGCTCGTTGTCGTGATGATCGCGATTCCGGCCGTCGCCCAGAGTCAGATCTTCAAAGACGGCTTCGAGTGGGGCGATACCGGCGATTGGTCCGTGACGGTACCCGCGCGATGCGATGCGATCTCCCCCTTCAGTCGCGGCATCGCGCCGACGGTCGATCTGCACGTGGCCGAAAATGGGAACGACATCTCGGGCGATGGATCGATGGGTCGACCCTTCGCCACCATCGGCCGTGCCGCGATTGACGCTGCTCCAGGGACCGCAATACGGGTCCACGCCGGGACCTATGACGGGGGCACCTACATCTCGGATCTCGCCGGCGAACCGTCCGCACCAATCTGGATCGGCGGCGTCCCCGGGGAAGCACGCCCATTGATCCAGGGTGGTGGAGAGGGCATGCATCTGACGCGGGTTCGGCACGTGGTGGTCCATGATCTCGAGGTAACGGGAGCGAGCTTCAACGGCATCAACTGCGATGACGGCGGCGACTACGACAACCCGTCGGCCACACATCATGTGGTCTTTCGCGACCTGAACATTCACGACATCGGCTCGGATGGCAACCAGGACTGTCTCAAGCTCTCCGGCGTCAACGACTACTGGGTCCTGAACTCGTCATTCGCCCGCTGTGGAGGAGGGTTCTCGGGCAGCGGAGTCGATCACGTGGGCTGCCACGACGGGCTGCTGGCCCGCAACCTCTTCCAGGACCTGTCGGGCAACGCGATCCAATCCAAGGGAGGCAGCGAAAACATCGAGATCCGTTGGAACCATTTCTCCGAGTCCGGCCAACGGAGCCTCAATATGGGCGGCAGCACCGGATTCAGCTACTTCCGGCCGTCACTCTCGACCACATCGCCCAACGCCGAGGCGCGCGACATCCGGGTCGTTTCCAACTTCATCGAGGGCTCGCAGGCCGCGGTGGCCTACGTCGGTTGCGTGGGTTGTGTGGTGGTCAACAACACCATCGTCGACCCCCACAACTGGATCCTGCGCATCCTCCAGGAAACCACCACCACCGGCGACTACGAGTTCGAGGCCTGCGGTACCGGGGTCTTCATCAACAACCTGGTGTACTTCGAACGCAGCGACCTCTCCACCTACGTCAACATCGGCCCCGACACCGCCCCCGGCACCTTCACCTTTGCCAACAACCTGTGGTACGCCCGCGACAGCCCGGCCCAGTCGCAACCGACCTTGCCGGTCAGCGAGACCAACGGCATCTACGGTCTCGACCCCGGCCTGGATTCCGCCTACCGGGTGGCGCCCACGGGCCCGGCCGCGGGTGCGGGAGCGCTTTCCGCGTGGACCTGGGGCGATCTCGGCGGCGCGTGCTACGGCAATCCACCCACCATCGGAGCCTTCGAGGCTCGCTGACACCGTGTTTCGCCGGCGATGGCGAGCAATGCCAGTTGAACCGGTCCGACGAGCGGAGCCGTCACGCGCCGGCGAGATGCTTTCTCATCCGCCATACCTCAAGCTCAGCCGGGGAGAAAGCCCCGGCTACTCGATCGAGAACGCGTTCCAGATGACCCGTTCGCCATAAACTTCGACCGCTCCGGACCGTATGACATGAAGGACCCTCGTGATCGCCACAACAGGCGCCTCTCTGCATTAGAAGTCGCGAAAAGGAGCTCAATCATGAAAATTCGTCCGTGGCTCGTCCTCTACCTTTTATCACTCGTGATCACTGCACAGGTCGTAGCACAGGAAGCCGAACCGCCGCCGCCGGTGGAGGTGAGTCACGTCACCGGTTCACTCCATCAGCTGCGATGCAACGGCAATGTTGGAGTCATTGCGTCAATCGGCGAGGACGGAACCCTCCTGGTCGATACGGGATACGTGGCCACCGCGGCAGCCGTCCGAGGGGAGCTGACCGAACTCGGCAGCGGACCGGTCCGAATCATCGTCAACACCCATGGCGACGGGGATCACGTCGGAGGCAACGCCGCCCTGGAGGACGGAACGGTCATCATCGCCCATCCCGATGTCCGACGCCGGATGGGAACCTACTTCGCCCTCCCTGCGACCGACACGGCCGGCCTGCCGACGGTGAGCATCGAAGGGGAAACGACGATTCATTTCAACGGCGATGTCATCCGCCTGCTGCCGATGCCCGGCGGCCACACGACCGGAGACATCGTGGTCCACTTCACGAAGAGCCGCATAGCCTGCGTCGGGGATCTGGTCCTGCTCGGGTCATTTCCAAATGCCGCCCCCGCGCGCGGCGGCGATGCCAAGCGACTGTTGGAGGTCTTGACCGAACTCAAGAACGCTCTGCCTGCCGATACGACTCTGGTGGCCGCCCACGGGGGCGCCTTCACCGTGGCCGAGCTCGAAGAATATATCGCCATGATCGAAGGCACCATGGAGGCGGTGGCCCAGGAGCTGACCGCTGGGCGATCGCTGGCGGAAATCGCCGAACGCGACCCTCTGGCCCGTTGGAGCGGTTGGGAAAACGATGACATCGGAATCAGCCCCGAGGACTGGATCACGGAGATCTACGCCAGCTTGGAAGGCACTTTCCCGCAATCAATCTGCGCGCCGATGACCGAAGTTCTGGTGCAGGATGGTGTGGATGCCGCGGTCTCTCGCTACCGGCAGCTGAAAACAGACGAACCCGAGAAGTGGAGCTTTGCCGAAAACGAGCTCAACATGCTCGGCTACCAGCTCATCGCCCGTGATCGCCTCAACGACGCGATCGTCATCTTCGAGCTCAACGTGGAGACCTTCCCAGAAGCCTTCAACACCTACGACAGCCTCGGCGAGGCGTTCATGCTCGCCGGGAAGAACGAGGCGGCAATCACGAACTACGAACGGTCGTTGGAGCTCAACCCGGACAATACCAACGCCATCGCCATGCTGGCACGCATCCGGGAGGAATGAGATAGCAAGGCCTCCCCAGTTTCTTCATCCACAACGGGGGAAGATCTCGCGCCTGCCGCGGGTTGATATTTTCGAATGCGAACGACCTTTCTCCTCATGGGCCACACGAGCCTGGCCGTAGGCTTCGTCGGCATCTTCGTCCCACTGCTGCCGACCACGCCCTTCGTGCTGCTCGCGGCGGTGTGCTACTCCCGCGGCTCGGAACGGTTCCACACCTGGCTCCTCGAGCACGAGCGATTTGGTCCGATGATCCGCGCGTGGCGGGAGCACCGGGCGATCGGAGTCCGAGCAAAAATCGCCGCCGTCACTGCCGTCGTCCTCTCGATCACTTACTCGGTGATCCGGCTCGACATGCCGTGGAACGTGGTCGCGCTGCTCGTCGGGGCGGCCGTGCTGACCTTCATCCTCAGCCGTCCGTCGGCTGGCAAGCTCGAACCGTAACCCGGCGACTCCATGTGCAAGCGGGACGCCCGCACCGCAATAATGGCGAATTGTAAAGCGCGCGTCTCGCGTGAATATCGGATTCACCCGCCCCCCCCGCTCCCGCTCACTTGACCTTGTGTCCGACGGGAAGTGGTGTTATTGTTTTCGATACAGAGTCTCAAGGAGTGATGAGTTCAATCGGTCGTCACACCCGTGGAGCCCGAGGACTAGGAATTTTCGGGAGGTCCAAGAGCGGTCGCTCAGAGTCCACCGGGACTGTAGGAAGGGTTTCCAAGACGAGGAATCAGATCGAAAGTCGGGACAACGCACCCGACGTCTGGAGCCGTCTTTCTGTCGACAAGGATGATCCTTCGATCATAATGGGGAAACTTTCGGCATCGGCTCCACCCTCGACCATGACAACCGGAAGGCCGTCGCCTTCGCGACCGAGTCCCGCTTCTCCGTGATCGTGCGAGGCACCACGATACAATCATCCAAGATGAAAGACGACGAACTCGAGAGCACGATCTCCGCTCTGCTGGAGGAACTCGGCACGAGCTTCCGGCTCGATCAATCTATCGGGTCCCGATCTCTGGGAGACCACCTCGAGGAAGTCATTCGCAAGGCTGCCACCACCGAGCTCGTCGAGTTCGGAGTGCCCGGTGATGCCACCGAGCTTCGGCGAAGCGCCGAAGGGATCATGAACTTCTTCTATCGCCCCCATCTCTTTCCTGGAATGGAACCGACGCTCCTCCTGGGACACCTCGTCCAATACGATCTGTTGCCGCGCGAGCTTCCGGCCGATTCTCCGGTGGAAGCGGTGGCCATGCTCGAGTCCTACTGCCACCTTTCAGGCGACCTCTTCGGTTGGGTGGCCACCGGTGACTACGAAATAACGATGTGGGTGCTTGACGTTTCGGGGCACGGGGTGAGGGCCGGCTTTGCGGCGGTCGCGATCAAGATCATCCTCGCCGACACCGATCCCGGCATACCGTTGACATCGCTGGCAAAAGAGGTGGAGTCGAGATTCTTGGAGATGCGTAATCCTGACGATCCAGGATGCATCTATGCCACCGGGGTCTTCCTGAGGATCACGCGGGAGGGAACCGTCGAGTACTTTTCCGCCGGCCACCCGCCGATCCTCGTCAAACGGCACCGCGGACCGGTAGAGCTGTTTGAGTCGACCGCGATTCCGCTCGGTCTCTTTCCCGAGATGGAAAAGGCTTCCTGCTCGTTCGAGCTCGGTCGGGAGGACGCCCTGGTGATCTGTACCGATGGGCTCCTGGAGCTCCGCAACGACGATGGAGAGTTCTTCGGCATCGACCACACTGTTGAAAGCCTGATTGCCTCCGACGGAAGTCCCTGTGGTGTCTACTCGAGCCTCACACGTGCAATCGGTGACTTTCACGAGCTCGAACGGCTGGAGGACGATCTCAGCTTCGTCGCGCTGCGGTTGCGGCCGACGGAACGTCTGTGAAAAAAACCGAGTCCACCCCGATCGGGCAGGATTTCTTCACTCCATGCGTTCTCCAAAGGGACGACGAGCCATTCGGCTCAGCGGAGGTCGCTATGAGATGGACGTTCAACCTGCTCCAGGTGCGTGGGATCGACATCAAGATCCACGCCACCTTTCTTCTGATCCTCGCTCTCGGTGGACTCGAATGGGGCCGGGCGCACGGCGCCGTCGGATTCGTGTTCGGTGTTTCGATCATGCTGGCCCTTTTCGCCTGCGTGACGCTGCACGAGCTCGGACACAGCGTCGCGGCGCAACACTATAAAATCCCGGTTCGTGAGATCGTCCTGCTCCCGATCGGAGGCGTCGCACTGCTCGAAAAGCAGCCCGATAAGCCTTCCCAGGAGCTGGTGATCGCAGCCGCCGGCCCAGCGGTCAACGTCGTGATTGCGGTCGTTCTCGCCGCCCTCGGCGGACCGCTGGCCGCACTGGACGGCCACGGGCTGGTCGCCGGCGTGGCGCCGACGCCGTCACTTTCGACATTTTTCGCGTGGCTCCTCGCCGCCAATATCACGCTCGTCATCTTCAACCTCATTCCTGCCTTCCCGCTCGACGGAGGACGGATGCTGCGCGCCGCGCTCGCGATGGCCACCGATCACCGGCGCGCCACCGTCATCGCGGCCGGTGTTGGTCAGGTTGCGGCAGTCGGTCTCGGTGTACTCGGAATCGTCAGCGGGAACTTCATCCTCGGTCTGATCGCGCTCTTCATTTTCTTCGGCGCCGGCGCGGAGCGCTTCCAGGTCCGGGCCACTTCGGCCGTCGCGGGTGTGAGTATCGGCGACGCTTATGACAAGGACGCAGTGACGCTCCGACCGGGAGACCGGCTGTCGACCGTTTTTGACACCATGCTCGCCAACCCCCACCAGAACGACTTCGCGGTCACCCTTGGCGGCCGCCTCCTCGGGGTGGTGAATCGACAGGACGTCCGGCGGATGCAGGCCGTCGGTGCCGAGAATCCCTACGTGGCCGAGGTGATGGAGCGCCAGGTGCCGCAGGTCGAGGCATCGGCCGACCTCGACGAGGTCCAGCAGAGGATGGGCGCGGAGAGGGTCCGGTTGGTGGCGGTCTACGCCGGGGATCGTTTTCTCGGTCTCGTCAGCCGCGAGGATCTTCGCAGAGCGCTGTCGATGTTGTTGAACGCTGCTCGGCGCCAAGCCGTCGACAGCACCTGAAGTCCAACTGGTATTCCACGCCTTGGCACTGCGCCACATCGGGGAGTTCTTCAGAAGATCGGCGCCGGGAAACCGCGGAGGGGAGGCTCCTGACGCGGACGAACCTTATCGAGCCAAGGCGGTGTAATCCTCGTGGAGCGTGCGAAGCCGTTTGTACCACCGCAGACCCTTGGCCAGATTCGAAGGGATGTCCCTCAATGGATATTTGAGGAAGAACGAGAGGGCGTTTTTGAACGGGATGGCACCGGTGTAGAGACCGAAGTACTGGCGATAGAACTCCTCGAGCGGGAGCGTGGTCGGCAGGACCGTGTGGATGAAGTCGAAGTACTCCGGCTCGTGGGTCAGCAGCCGGTCCTTGACCTCGTCGTAGAAATCCGTACCCGGTAACGGCGTGAGCACGGCGAAGGAGGCAAAGCTCAGTTTGATCGAGTGGCAGTAGCGTCTGAACTCGGCGAAATCTCGCTCGTTGAATTCCGGGTGGACGATGAAGGAGGCGTAGATGTCGATGCCGAGTTCCTGAAGGACCCTGACCGCCTCCAGATTATGTTGTGCAGTGGAACCCTTGTTGATGCGCTCGAGGTCGCTGTCGCGGAAAAACTCGAGACCGACAAAGACCCGCTCGAGACCGATGTCCCGCCACAGGCCGAGGAGGTCCGGGTGATTCGCGATGGTGTCGCTGCGGCCGTAGAGGAAGTACTTTTTTCGGATACCGGATTCCTCGATCAGGCGCGCGAGGCGCTTCATTCGCTTGGCGTCGACCAGCGACTCGTCGTCGGCGAAAAAGACATACTCCTCGTCGATGGTCGCCAGCTCCTCGACGATCTTCTCGGGCGCCCGCGTCAGGTATTTCCCGCCGGTGATCTTCCACAGCGCGCAGAAATTACATCGAAACGGGCACCCCTTGGAGGTGCGGATCGAGGCCAACGGCTGCATGTACTCCGAGTAGTAGGCGTGCCGGTAAGGTGCGGTCAGTGACCGGTCCGGAAACGGCAGCTCGTCGAGGTCACCCGCGTGAACGGTCACCCCTGGCGCCGACTTCTTGTCGTCTCCGGCGAGCACGCCGGGAATCTCTTCGAACCCGTCACCTTGATCGGCCCTTTCGACGATCTGCTGGAACTTCCCGACACCTTCCCCGACCACCACGATGTCGATTGCGGGCACATCGAAATCCGAGGGCGCCACGGTCGCGTGGTGACCGCCGACCACGGTGAGAATCTCGGGATTTGATGTCTTCACCTTCTCGGCCAGCCCTTTGACCGAGTTGACGTGGACCGTGTAACCCGTGATCCCGACGATATCCGGGGCAAAGCCCTCGACCGTCTGATCGACGGTGTCATCGATCCGCTGATCGAGGATCCGGACCTCATGACGGGAATCGACGCCGGCCGCCAGGTACTCGAGTGCCAGCGGTTCGAAGAGGAAGACATCCTCTCCACCCATGGTCACCGGTGATTTTGCCGGTTCGATCAGCAGGATGCGCATGGCGTTTCCTCCTCGCATCGTAGGTAAAAGCCCGGTGGGCGGTTCCGATGCTCCCGGGAGTCGCAGAAGGCGGCGCTCAAGAACTCCTGAAACCCCAAACTGGCTCCGACTCTCGCCCGAACACGATCACAATGTCGGTCCCGAACAGTCACGTTGCATGATGAACGGCCGATGATCTCGTGAGGGTCCTTTGAGGACTACTCCCTGAACTCCGCCGGTGGCATGAAAAGCTCCTCGTCGGGTGCCTGGTTGCTGCCGACCAGTGAGATCATCTGGTAACAGGTGATGCCGTTCTCGTAGACGGCCCAGTCCGGGACCCGGAGGTTTCCGAACCGTCTCAGTGGCCCGAAGGTGTAGCGGTACTGCGAGGTCGCCCATACGATCGGCTCCTTGCGCGCATTCAGGATGATCCACCCATGCATCCCGCCGTCCGGTCCGTAGAACTCGAGACGCCTCGACCGAGGAATATCACCCTCTCCGAACCTGATCTCGTAGTACGGATCGCCGATTGCGACGGCTCTCGCGATGCGGTAGATGCTGTACGGGGCCCTTTCGAGAGCATTCTTCAGATGCTCTTCGTCGGCAAAGGAGAACTCGCCGTTCAAAAGCGACCAGTACCTGTGCTCGGGGCTGTAGGCCCTCACCCGATGGTAGATCTCGCTCTTCATCTCGACCCACGATCTGGGCCCCGTGAGGTCGAGTATCTCGTTTTCCACATACGCGTCCACCCGGTACCAGGGGTACCATTCGTGGACGAAATGAACGCTTTTCAGCTGGGCCCAGATCTCCACTCCCCCCATCGTTTCGACCATCGCCTCGGCATCGGCAATCGCCTCAGGCTCTCCTCTGACGCCAGGCACAGCCTGCTGAGCGATGGCTTGCGCCCACGACGAAAGAACCATGATCAGCACCAACAACCTTTGCATCATTACCCCCTCCCCGGTCGCAAATCTCCGTCGACCGACGGTATTCGCCTCCTCTCGGACAGACCACCGATGCATCGGTCTTCCAGCAATCCGCCGGACAGCATTTCCTGACTCGTGAGTACGCGGAACCTGGGCATGGGTTTATTCGCGCCTCGAAGCTTTGACACAGATTGGACCTCACCGACCTCGGGACGTCTCGGGAGATAGCGAAAATAACAATTGAATCCCTTGACAAAAGTAACTTGTAGGTTATATATTGAGTAATATAGAATACTATTAGTAAACTATATGACTCATAATCACTGGTGCCTGGAGCACATTGAACGGAGGAAAGATCGCATGACCAGCCGCATCGAAGAAGTCGATCGCCAGCAACGGAAACATTGGAAGACCCTCCTGATTGCCTTCTATCTGGCGATCACCTTGTTGATCGCTCGCTATCTCTTCGGAACCGTATTCAGTGAGCACGGGTTGAATGCGCGCCCGATCGGCATGCTGATCTTGGCTGCCACCGTGCTCTTGTTCGCCGTGGCGCTCTACCAGAACGTCAGCCTGGCGCGTCTGATGAGCAAAGCGAGGAGGGACCCTGAACTGAAGGAAGCCCTGATCGATGACGAGCTGGCGAAGCTCCATCTGCTCGAGTCGTGGAGGGTGGGATTCATCGCCGCGGTGGCCACGCCGTTCTTCTTTCTGTTGATCAGGGCGATTTACCCGTTCAACGATCCGGTGCTCGTGGCCTGCTCCACTGCCATCGCCGGCAGCGGGGCCTTTCTGACCTCCTACTACCGGAAGAGCGCCGGCTGATGGTCGAGAAAAAGATCCGAAACAAGCTCAAGGTGTTCCGAGCGATGCACGACTGGACCCAGGAGGAGCTCGCCCGTCGGGCGAGGGTCACCAGGAAGACGATCAACACGATCGAGAAGGGGAAGTTCGTCCCCTCGACCTACCTGGCGCTCAAGCTGGCAAGGGTATTCGAGGTCCCCGTGGAGGAGCTGTTCCAGCTCGACCCCGAGTTCACACCGGACGAGACGCCACGATGAAGGCACCCGACAGGGTGCGGGCACCGGTCTCGCTTTTCCGCCCCGATCGTGGGAGAGGTCAAAACTACGGGACGGAGCTCGACCAGGCGGACGTCGATGCGGACTCGAACCCGTTCTCGAAGACCAGCTCGACGACCGCCCCCCACTCGAACGCGCCGATGTCGCAACGGTCCTGACGAAGACCGTAACGCTGGTCCGAGTCGAGCGGCGCGCCTTCCGGGTTTCGACAGCCGCCCGGGTCGCCGGCGTCAATGGCCACGCTGCCCGGGCTCAGGGCATGGGTCGCGGTCGGGCCTCCGTTGTCGGCCAGCACGGCGAGAAGGGGGTCCACGCCCACGATCACGCCGGTGGTATCTCCTGCGACAATGCACGACTTCGGGAGAAAGCCGACGGACTCGATCAGATTGTATCCGGCAGAATCCACGGTGCCGTGACACTCCGTCGCCGAGAGCGACGGGGGCGGCGACAGATCGTGGTTGGATGCGACAATTGTGTTCTTGAGCCCGATCGACCTGTTGCTCAAGATATAGATCCCACCGCCGTCGCCGAGCCCGTCGGCGTCGGCGTCGGCCGTGTTGTCGGTGATGGTGCTGCTGGCAATCTCGATGTAGACCATCGAAGTATAAATCCCGCCGCCGCTCTCCCCGGCAGCGTTGCCGCTGATGGTCGAGTTCGAGATCTGGACCCTGCCGTGACCGTTGGTGTAGAAACCGCCCCCGGTCACATCCGCCTCATTTCCTGAAATCGTGCTGTGGAGGATGCGAAAAACACTCGTGGATTTCGTTTCAAAACCCATTCCACCGCCGGCGCTCGAGGTGGCAATGTTGTCCGAAATCGTACAGTCCTCGAGGACGAGCGTATCGTTTCCGGCGTAGAGGCCGGCCGCAATCCAGGCGGTGTTCGAGCTGATAGCGGTCCGTCGCACCGTGGCTGCACCGGCACCACCGGTGCCTTCGAGGAGGTAGAGACCGCCTCCTTTTGCGAAGCCGAATCCGTTCGGATGGGTGTTCACCTCATTGTTCGAGATTGCGCTGTCCTCGATCAGAAGGTCCGGACCCCCGTAGAAGATGCCGGCGCCTCTCGCAATATCATCCGAGGTGACCCCATTTGCGCTGTTGGAATCGAGCCGGCACGATCGCACGACGAGGGTGCCCGCGCTCCAGATTCCGCCTCCTCCATCAAGGAGCTCTGTGGCGTCAACTGAATTGGAGACAACATCGGTGCCCGTCATCTCCACCGGGCCCTCGGCGGCCACGCCCCCCCCGGTTGCCCCCGAGTAGTTGCTTTCGATGGTCCCGCGGATCGTCTCGAGGCTGCCGGCCGCAGCGACGTAGATCCCACCGCC
>CBDTWX010000113.1:0-12965 GCA_965364305.1 uncultured Thermoanaerobaculia bacterium | reverse complement strand
TGACTGAAATCAGGATTCTTTAAAAAATTCAGGCGGTTTCTCTTCATTTCTGACGGCTCTTGATCGCCGCCACCAGATCATGAAGAGCCTGTTCGTTCTCGATCAGGGTCGGAAGAAAGCTTTCGAGCGGGTCGTCGCGGCGGCCACGACCACCTCCACCCGGGCGCCCGCCCCGGCCCCTGCTTGGTGGTCGGGTGTCTCGCTCGGGAATATCCTCGCCGCGTTCACGGGCTTCGTCTTCCTTGATGACCCGCCTCGACAGCTTGATCCGATCGTTGGCATCGATGTCGATGATCCGCACCCTGAGCTCGTCACCCTCGGTGAGGACGTCCCGTATGTCGGGAATGCGTTCGAGTGAGAGCTCGGAGATATGAACGAGACCGTCACGATTCGGCAGGATCTCGACAAAGGCGCCGTAGGGCTCGATGCGGCGGACGATTCCGTCGAACTCCTCGCCGATCTGTGGCTGGCGGGTGAGGCTCTCGACCATGTGGATCGCCTTCTTGGCCGCTTCTTCGTCGGCGGTGGCGATCTGCACCGTGCCGTCGTCCTCGACGTTGATCTTTGCGCCGGTCGTGTCGACGATATGGCGGATCATTTTGCCGCCGGGGCCGATGACGTTACGGATCTGATCGACGTCGATCTTGATCTGAATGATCCGCGGAGCATATTGCGATATATCGGCCCTGCCCTCCGAGATTGCAGAGTTCATGGCATCGAGGAGCTGCAAGCGTCCGACGCGTGCCTGCTCCATCGCCTGCTCGAGGATCTCTCGGCTCAGGCCCTCGACTTTGATGTCCATCTGCAGGGCCGTGATGCCGTCGGCGGTCCCGGCGACCTTGAAGTCCATGTCACCGTAGTGATCTTCCTGACCGGCGATGTCGGTCAAAACGGCGTGTCGTTCTCCGTCGGAGACGAGGCCCATCGC
The DNA here is from genome assembly GCA_965364305.1 of uncultured Thermoanaerobaculia bacterium. GTDB lineage: Bacteria > Acidobacteriota > Thermoanaerobaculia > Thermoanaerobaculales > Sulfomarinibacteraceae > Sulfomarinibacter. The sequence continues at coordinate 12,037 of CBDTWX010000113.1, read as the reverse complement.
GATGCCCGCGACGGCGCCCTTGAGCGGTGCGCCGGCGTCCATCATCGACATCGAACCGCCGCACACCGAGGCCATCGAGGAGGAACCGTTCGATTCGAGGATGTCCGACACCACGCGGATGGTGTAGGGGAAGTTCTCGTCATTCGGGATTGTCGGCGTCAGGGCGCGACGCGCCAGAGCGCCGTGTCCGATCTCGCGACGGCCGGCGCCGCGAAGAAACCGCGCCTCTCCGACCGAGAATGGCGGGAAGTTGTAGTGCAGCATGAATCTCTGCCGCGAGTCGCCCTGGTAGGACTCGATCAGCTGCGAATCGTCGGATGTGCCGAGCGTGCACGTCACCAGCGCCTGAGTTTCGCCGCGGGTGAAGAGGGCCGAACCGTGGGCCCGGGGCAGGACGCCGACCTCGCAGGTGACCTTTCGAATCTCGTCGAAGGCGCGGCCATCGAGGCGCTGACGCGCGTCGAGGATCGTTTCGCGGGTAATCGCCTTGACCATCTCATGAAACACACTCTTGACCCACGGAGTCTTCTCGTCAGCCTCGTCTTCCGAGAGCTCGGCGAGGGCCTTTTCGCGCACCGCGTTGACCGCGTCCTTTTGCTCGAACTTCCCGCGGACGTGGAGCGCCTCGCGGAGCTCGTTGCTCCAACGACTCCTCAATGCCTGGGCGAAGTCGTCCGGCCACGGATCGGATTCGGCCGTGTACTCCTTTTTGACCGTGCCTGCCTCGGCCACAATCTCGCGTTGAACGGCGATGATTCTCCTGATTTCCCGATGGGCCAGATCGAGGGCGTCGAGGATGACTGGCTCAGGGAGCTCGGTTGCCCCGCACTCGACCATCGCAAGAGCGTCTTCGGTACCCGCCACTATGAGGTCGAGGTCGCTGTTCTCGAGCTCCTCGTGGGTCGGGAAGACAATGAGCCGGCCGTCCACCCGACCGACGCGGACGCCGGCAAGGGCGGCGTCAAAGGGGATATCCTCGGCCAACAGGAGCGCTAGCGAAGCGCCTGAGATCCCGAACACGTCGGGATTAAAGTCGTCGTCGGCCGATATCACCCACGCGATGACCTGGGTCTCGCGGTGGTAGCCGTCTGGAAAGAGGGGGCGTAGGCCGCGATCGATCACCCTGCAGGTGAGGATCTCGCGCTCGCTTGGACGACCCTCCCGTTTGAAAAAGCCGCCGGGGATGCGACCGCCGGCGTAAGTGTTTTCGCGGTAGTCAACGGTCAGCGGCAGGAAATCCACTCCCTTGCGCTGGCTTTCTTCGGAACACGCGGTCACAAGGACCATGGTGTCGCCCATCCGGAGGACGGTTGACCCCCCGGCCTGCTTGGCGATTCTTCCGGTTTCAAAATGCAGGGTCTTGCCGTCGATCTCAACGGTCTTCTCAATGACTCTCATGCCTTTTCCATTCTTCAGGCGCGCGTCGGCAGACCCTCTATTCTGCCGTCGAAGCAGCAGTAAGAGGGCCCGCTACGCGTTTTCCTGGGTTGTTCATCCTCGGCTGATATTAGCCTCGGAGTCCGAGCCGTTCCACGAGCTGGCGATAGCGGGTGATGTCCTTCGCCTTGAGGTACTCGAGAAGACGGCGGCGACGGCCGACCAGCTTCAACAGGCCGCGACGGGAGTGGAAGTCTTTTTTGTAGACCTTGAAGTGCTCCGTCAGGTACTGGATACGGCGGGTCAGCAGCGCGATTTGCACCTCCGGCGACCCGGTGTCGGTCGGATGCGTGCGGAACTCGTCGATGATTGTTGTTTTCTGTGCGTCAAAGTGACTCATACATTCTCCACTGTCCTCCGGTGGCGAGGAGGCATCGGTACGTTAACAGGAAGCGACTGTTCTCGCAACAATTGGCTCATTTCTTTTGCTGCGTGGCGGCTGTTGTGAAGGCGTCGAGGACCATCGATGGGGCGATGTTGAGAGTGCGGCCGCGTGCGAGAACGGCCCGCACCGTGCCGATGCCCAACAGCCGGTTTCCGACACCACGCAGGACAACCTTCGATTCAACATCCGGCGCGTCCGTCCCGGATCGGAAAACCATAACATCTTGACCGTGGACGAATCGTTCGGCAGCGCTGCTGTTGAGGGAGATCTCCGGAAACGGTAGGGCGACATTTTCGAGAGGTATCCACGAAGGTCCGTGGATGATCTCGTCCTCTTTCGTGGCCGTCTGGAGCGCCTCTTGGTCGATCGCGTCGGCGACGCCGTAGGGTCCTATAGCCACGCGGTGAAGGTGATGGAGATGCCCCCCGCAGCCGAGCTCGACCCCGATATCGTGAGCCAGCGAGCGAACGTAAAAGCCGGTCGAAGTCGTCGCCTCGAGGGAGAGAAGGTCGGGCCCTTTCATCCGAAGCGAGAGATCTCGGACGGTGACCGTCTTTGGTTCGGGTTTCACCTCCTCGCCGCTCCGCGCGAGCTCGTAGAGCTTTTTGCCGGCAACCTTTTTCGCCGAATACGGGGGCGGAACCTGTTGAATCTCTCCGCTGAACCGAGACGCGAGTCGGTCGAGGGTTTCCTGGTCGAGCCGTGGCGGTTCGCCCTGCGGATCCTGGACCTCGCCCTCGCCGTCGTAGGTCGTGGTCGCCCAACCGAGCTTGGCCTCTCCCCGGTAGGTCTTGTCCCAACGAAGGAGGTACTGCTGAAGCCGGGTCGCCTGACCCACACAGAGTAGGAGCAAACCTTCGGCCATCGGATCGAGCGTGCCGGTGTGGCCTATCCGTCTCTCGTGAAGGGCCTTGCGAGCCATGTCCACGACATCGTGCGAGGTCGGACCGGCCTTTTTGAAGACCGGCAGGAGACCGTGGTATCGGGAGGGCCGTCGGCGGCTCATTCGGCGCACCCAAGGGCTTCAGCGACCGCTGTTGCGGCCCTTTCCTGGATCTCTGTGAGCTCGCCGGTGACAGTGCAACCGGCGGCGTTCTTGTGTCCGCCCCCGCCAAAGGTCTCTGCTATGGCGGACACGTCGACCGCGCCGCGGGAACGAAAGCTCATTCTGATGACCCCCGGCTCCCACTGCTTGAAATAGATGACGGCCTCGACACCGGAGATCGATCTCGGCACGTTGACGGTCTCCTCGGTGTCCTCGGGACTCGCTTGTGCGCGCCGAAAGGCCTCTTGATCGGCCGTGATGAGCGCCAACTTTCCGTCGCAGAGAATGCGCAAGCTGCGGAGCGACTCACCGAGCAGACGGACCGAGGCAAGACTGCGGTTGTTGTGGACGCAGTTTGCCACGCGGGGGGGCTCAGCTCCGGCCTCGACCATTTCGGCGGCGGCGCGAAAGGCGCGCCCTGTGGCGTTCGAGTATCGAAAATCTCCGGTGTCCGTTGACAGGGCGGCAAAGAGATTGGTGGCCGCGTCAGGGGTCGGCTGTACGCCGAGCTCGGAGTAGAGGCGCCAGACCATCTCGCCGACGGCGGGAGACTCCGGATCGAGGAAGTTGACCACTCCATAGCCAGGGTTGGTCGGATGGTGGTCGATGTTGAGAATCGGGAGTCGGGTGAGCCCCTCGAAGCCGGTCCGATCGAGCCCGGGGCATTCAACGGTAACGACGAGGTCGAAAGCGGACGGGAAATCCTCGGGGAGTTTTTCGGAAACGAGGATGCGGTCAGCACCGGGAAGCAGACGGAGGTTGGCGGGCGTCTCGTCGCGGTTGACAATCGATGCCTTGACACCGATCTTCTCTGCGAGTTCCGCGAGCGCCAGCGCCGAACCGATGGCGTCTCCGTCCGGGTTGCGATGACAGGTCAGGAGTGTCCGATAGGACTCCTTGAGCTTGTCGGCTGCATCTCTGATCTCGGTCACGTCTGGTCCTCCGCGCCGTCGTCCCCATCGTCGCCCCCCAAAAGCCCTTCGTCCGAAAGGCGGTCGAAGAGGCGCTCCATACGGTCACCGTGTTCATACGAGGTGTCGCGGAAGAACTCGAGGCTCGGCACATTCCGCAAACGCATCCTCCGCCCGAGCTGTCGACGCATGAACGGCGCCGCCGCGGCAAAGCCGTCGCCGGCCTCGCGCTCTCTTTCCGGGTCGCCGATCACCGAGAAGTACACCTTGGCCTTCGAACGATCGGGCGAGAGCCTGATCGTTGACACCGTGACATTCGTCAATCGCGGGTCGTTGACCTCGGAACGGAGCAGATCCGACAACACCGATCGAATCTCGCCCTCGAGGCGCGAGTTGCGTTCAAATGTCTTACCCTGCAAATCTCCTCCAAACCGCTACATCTGGACGATTTCGACTTCCCAGCTCAGCACGTGCCCGCACCAGTTGCGATCGACGGTTCGTTCCACCCGGCGCAACCGCGCCTCGATATCCACTGAGTCGGTGGAGAAGGCGCAGATTGCGAGGCGCGCTCGCTGGTAGAGGTCCTGATGATCGGCCTCGACCACCAGCACCCGATGACGATTTCTTATTTTCTCGATCAAGCTGCGAACCGGAGCTCGTTTTGCCTTGAGGCTACGGGCTTCCGGTACGTGGAGCTCCAGGTGAGCGACGCCGACGTAGGTTTCTCCGCTCAATGTATTGCCGTCGCGCGATGGTCGAATCAGATCGCCGGAAAGAATCGATCGCCTGACATCATAGCTCGGGCGCGATCTCGATCATCTTGTAGGCCTCGATGATGTCACCCTCCTTGATGTCCTGATAGCGCTCGAGGCCGATACCGCAGTCAAACCCCTGCCGAACCTCTGCCGCATCGTCTTTGAATCTCTTGAGCGATGCCAAAGCTCCCTCATAGATCACGACGTGATCCCGCAAGAGACGCACCTTGGCCGATCGTGTGATGATGCCGTCGATGACGTGGCTGCCGGCGATGGCACCGATCTTCGGAACCTTGAACACTTCACGGACCTCTGCGCGTCCGAGCTCCTCTTCCTGATACACCGGCTCGAGCAGGCCGACCATCGCTTTCTTGACGTCGTCAACGAGATCGTAGATCACCGTGTACAGCCGCACGTCGACCTGTTCGGCCTCCGCCAGCTCGCGCGCCGTCCGCTCGGGGCGGACTGCGAATCCGACGATGATAGCGTTGGAGGCTGAGGCGAGCATGACGTCGTTCGTCGTGACCGCACCCACCGATCCGTGGAGCACGTTGATCTTCACCTTTTCGGTGCTGAGGCTGGTCAGAGTCTCACGGAGCACCTCGACCGAACCCTGGACGTCGGCCTTGATGACGACCTGCAGCTCGGCGATCTCGCTCTCCGCGATTTCGTCAAAGAGATTCTCCAGCGACACCTTGCGGGTGGCGAGAAGTCCCTCTTCACGGTCGCGCTGACTACGGTAACTGGCGACCTCGACAGCCTTCGCCTCGCTCTCGGTACCCTGCAGGATATCTCCCGCCGCGGGGACGGCCTCGAAACCCGTCAACTCGATCGGATCCGACGGCCCGGCGCTGTCGATACGATCACCGGTGTCGCTGGCGACCGCGCGCACCCGACCCCACGTGGAGCCGCAGAAGAAGTAGTCCCCGACCGCGATGCTGCCCTGCTGGATCAACACGGTGGCGACGATGCCGCGGCCCTTCTCCTTGCGCGCCTCGAGAACCACGCCGCGCGCCGGACCGGTGGCCACTGCCTTGAGCTCCTTCATCTCGGCGACCAGCAGGATCATGTCGAGGAGATCGTCGAGACCCTGGTTCTTCTTCGCCGACACATCCACCGATGGAATTTCGCCGCCCCAGCTTTCGACCAACACGTCGTTCTCCGCCAGCTGTTGCTTGACCCGATCCGGGTTTGCGTTCGACTTGTCGATCTTGTTGATCGCCACGATCAGCGGCACATTCGCCGCCCGAGCGTGGTTGATGGCCTCCCTGGTCTGTGGCATCACGCCGTCGTCGGCCGCCACCACCAGGATGACGATGTCGGTCACCTGTGCGCCACGGGCGCGCATCTGGGTGAAGGCCTCGTGGCCTGGGGTATCGACAAAGACCACGACTCGACCGTCGGAGGACTCGATCCGCGAAGCACCGATGTGTTGTGTGATGCCGCCGGCCTCTTGCTCGGCGACCCGGCTCGAACGAATGGCATCGAGCAGCGAGGTCTTGCCGTGGTCGACATGCCCCATGACCGTGACTACCGGCGGACGGAACTCCATCGGGCCTGTTTGCTCGGCGCTCTCCTCGCGCTCGTACTCGATAAGTTCTTCGGCCGACGCCACCATCGCCTCGATCTCGAGATCGGCGCAGATCTCCTCGGCCAGCTCATGTGGCAAGGACTGGTTGGTGGTGACCATCATGCCCTTCTGAATCAAGAGTCCCAGGAGTTCCTTGGCCGTGACGTTGAGTTTTTCGGCCAGCTCGCGGGCGGTGACCATTTCCGAGAGGATGATCGGTCCTTCCGGCTTCTCGCCGTCCTTGAACTCGATGGTGCGTGTCGGGCGAGGAGGCGCAGCACGCCGTTCGGTGTCCTGTCGCCTCCGACGGGTCTTTTTGCTCGGACGTCCGGCCGGTGGTCTCGGCGCCGGTCTGCCGGGTCCCGAGGGTTCCTGCTGACCCTTCAGCTTCTGCTCCTCGAACTTGTTGAGCAGATCGCGGATCTCCTTGGCGTCTGCCGCCGCCTTGGCCTTTCGACCAGCCACTCTGCCGGTCACCTTTTCCGCCTTGCGTTGTTTCTCAACTGCTTTCTGGTCGGCCAGGCGTTGCCGTATCTCGTCCGGAGAAAGCTCGCGCAGGCTTTGCTCGAGTGGCGTCTTGGCGCGCGCGGGTCGTACGCGCTGCGGAGCCTCTTCCTCCTCCGGCGTGTCGCGCTTGGCGGTAATCTCTTCCTCGGTGATTTCAACCTCGGGTGTGATCTCGGCCTCGTCCTCGAGCTCGTCCTCGACGACCATTTCTGAAACGGCTTCGGTCTCCACTTCAGTTTCGGCCTCGGCCTCGACCTCGACCTCAGTGCCGACCTCAGCCCCGGTAACTTCTTCGACGGTCGCCTCGGCGATCTCTTCGGGCGCAACCTCCACCTTTTCCTCGGCGGCCTCGGCCTCGGTCACATCCGGCTTCTTCTCGCCGGCGACCTCGCGAATCTCTCGCTCAGTGTCCACCACTTGGCGCCGCCGTCGCCGAGCGAGCCGGTCTTTTGCGGAAATGGTGGTGGTCTCCTCTTCCGCCTTCTCCCGGCGGACGATCACCTCACGCGGTCTCCTTTGCAGGGTCTCGCCGGTGATGATTGCGCGTACCGTCGATAGATCGAGGGTGTCCTCTTCGCTGGTGACTGTCACACCGATGGAGCGCAATTTGAAGATCAACTCTCGCGGCGTGATGCCCATCGTGTGGGCGAGATCGACGACTCGAAGCTGCTGCATGCTCGCTCACTCCTCCCCGACCATGGTTTCCTCGGCCTGCTCCGCGAGGGTTTCCTCGAGGGTCTGCCGGGCCATGTCCAGGAGTTTCTGTGCAGTCACCGGACCGATGCCGGGAATGGTGGCCAAATCGTCTGCAGTCCGCGCGAGTAGATCCTGGATGGTGTGGACGCTGTGTCCCTCGAGCCGTTCGCGGAGGCGATCGGTCAACATCTCGATCTCCTCGAGCGGGATCAGATCGTCGTAGGATACGGTTTCCGCTACCGCCTCCAGCTCAGGAATTTCCTCCTCGGCCGAAACACCCTCCATCTCTCGGAGCATTTCCGCCAGGGCCGAGGCGAGCTCGTCCTTGACCGCTTCCTGACTTTTGATCTCGATGCGGCAGTCGAGCAATCGCGATGCGAGGCGCACGTTTTGACCGCGTTTGCCGATCGCGAGCGACAGCTGCTCGGTGCCGACGATGACATCGAGCACGACCTCCTTGCGCTCCTCGGTGACGGGTTCGCCATCCTCGTCGAGGACCGGCTGCCCTTCCTCGTCACGCACGATGACCGTGACCGGCTCTTCGCGCACCGCCACCCGGTTGATCTTGGCCGGCGAGAGTGCGTTCTGGGCAAACGTCACCAGGTCGCTGTTGAAGGGAATGATGTCGATCTTTTCTCCCTTGAGCTCGCGGGTGATAGCCTGCACCCTCGAGCCCTTGAGACCGACGCAAGCGCCCACCGGATCGACATCGCTGTCCTTCGAAAAGACGGCCACCTTGGCCCGCTCACCCGGTTCGCGGACGCACATGCGTATGATCACCGTGCCGTCGTAGATCTCGGGGACCTCCATCTCGAGTAGCTTTTCCAGGAGCATCGGCGAGGTTCGCGAAAGCACGACCTGCGGCCGGTTGGCATCCATCGTGACGTCAACGACCACGGCTCGTACCCGATCGCCCTGACTGTACCTTTCGTGTCGCACCTGGTGGCTACGGGGGATGATGCCCTCGGTGTCACCGAGTTCGACGATCAAGGCGCCGCGGTCCATGCGCTTGACGATGCCGTTGATCATGTCACCGACACGGTCCGAGTAGTTTCGATACACGACGGCTCGTTCGGCCTCGCGAACCCTTTGAAACAGAACTTGCCGGGCCGATTGAGCGGCGATTCGACCCAATACTGAGGTGTCGAGAGGTTCAAGCGTGACAACACCACCGACCTCGGCCGCCGGATCGATGGCCTGCGCCTCCTCGAGAGTGATCTCGATCTCCTCGTCCTCGACCTCTTCGACCACGTCACGGGCGATCCATGACTGGACCTCGCCGGATTCTACGTCGATTTCGGTGTGGACGTTTCGTTCCTTGTAATGCTTGCGGGCAGCCGACGAGATGGCCTCGGCAACCGCCTCGACCAGAGTCTCGGCTTCGATGTCGCGCTCTGCGGCCATCTGGCTTACGAGCAGGTTGATGTCGAGCTTCATGAACGGGTTTTTCCTTCCTTCATGATCGAGTCCCAGTCGACCTCGAGGCGCGCCTCGAAGATCTGGTCGATAGGCAGCAGGACTTCGTGGCTTGAATCATCGAAAACGCGCGCCATCCCTTGGCGCATTCCCAGAAGTTCTCCGATGACCGTGCGATGCTCCCGGTACGAGGGCGCCATCCGGATCTTGACCCGGTGGCCGACATACTGTTCGTAGTCGTCCAGGCTGTAGAACTTTCGATCGAGCCCCGGGGAAGACACCTCGAGGGTGTAGCGATGGCGGATCGGATCCTCGACGTCGAGCATTGCAGAAGCCTGGCGTGAAATCGCCGCACATTTGTCAAGGCTGACTCCGTCCGGGCCCTCGACGATCAGGCGCAGGATGGTCTGAGGACCCGAACCCACGACCTCGGTCGCGAGCAGCTCGAGCCCCTCGTCCGCCACCATGGCGGCGAGTTGTTCCTGCACTTTCTCGTCCAGCTTCATACGACTCCCGGCTGCAGAAAAAAAAGTGGGCCTCGGGCCCACTTTCCAATCGAAAGCAGCAGCGGGTGTTATAGCACAGGAAGGCGTTCCAATGCAAGGAGATCAAGGCTGTTCGACCGCACGCTCAAGCGCGAGGTCGAAGTCGAATTCGGGATTCGGAATTCGGAATTATGAATTACCGTCCGACCACCATTCAATTTTGAATTCTCAATTTTGAATTCCCGCCCACCCACCCAACGCAAGAAATCCGCAGATCACGCAGATTGACGCGGATTCCGCCCACCCTCCCAGCAGGGGGAGGGTGGGTTAGGAGTTCAAAACTCAAAACTCAAAACTCAAAACTGATGTTCGGTGGGTGGAAAGGTCTAGAATGCCGCCATGTCCTGGATCATCGAAGAGATCGAGGAGCGCGGTGGCTCGGTGCCGTTCGAAGCATTCATGGGGCTCGCGCTGTATCACCCGGATCACGGCTATTACTCGGCCGAAGAGGCGCGCTACGGCCGGGGAGGGGATTTCCTGACAGCGCCGACCGCTTCCGAGTGGTATCCGAGGATGATCGCGCGTTCTTTGGCCGGTGTGGGGACGATCTGTGGAGCGCTCCGGTTTGTCGATCTGGCGTCTGGGGATGGATCATTGATCGCCGGGGTCGTCGAGGCTCTGGGCCAGGGTGCTGGCGAGGTCCTCGGTGAGGTCCTTTCGGTGGAGCGATCCGAAGCGATGAGGGAGCGCCAACAGGATCGGCTGAAGCGGATTCACATCCCGGTACGTTGGCTTGGCAGCATTACCGAGGTTGGAGCGAGCGCGAAACCGATGGTTGCCCACGCGTCGGAGCTGTACGATGCCCAGCCGGTCGCGCGGGTCATTCGGCGAAGCGGTGACCTGCGGGAGCTCTGGGTGACGGCGCGAGCCGGGGAGCTAAATTGGCTGGAGCGCTCACCGCGAAATGCGGTGGAGGGCTATTTTGCGCACCACGGAGTCAAGCTCGAAGAGGGCCAGATCGCGGAGGCGAACCTGGTGGCCGAGGATCTCCACCGCGGTCTCCTCGAGAACCTTGGCGAGGATGGTCTGTGCCTGGTGCTCGACTACGGCTACGAGGCGAAACGGCTCTACGACCCGCGCGGTCGAAGAGGAGGGTCGTTGACGACGTTTCGGTGTCACCAGCTCGGGCGCGATCCGTTTGCAGCGCCCGGCAAAACTGATCTCACCGCCCACGTCAACTGGGATGACCTCCGCAATGCCGGCGAATCAGCCGGGTGGACCGAGGTCGGATTGTGGCCGTTGGCGGAGTTTCTGGTGCGTGCCGGCATCGAGAACGACCTCGCCGAACTCGGGCTCGGGATGGAGGCCGATCTCGACGCCGCGACAATCACCGCGCGCCAGGAGATCAAACGACTCCTCGACCCCGAGGGAATGGGGTCCGACTTGAAGATGCTCGTACAGGCGAGGGGAAGGATGGTCGAGGCGGCCGAGGCGGTGTTCATGCTTGATTGAGAAGCGCTGTGCCGCGTCGGCGACACAGGAGCCACCTTTCGCATTGTTCGCCCGCTGCGGGTCGCCGGTGTGCGGTGCGACACAGGCGAACAGTGCAAAAGATGGCACCTTGCTCCACCCACAGAGAAGCGCTTAGGGGCTTCGCAGCTCGTCGAGGAGCGCTTGCACGGCAGGCACCATCTCCGCGATCGGTGTCGGCCGTTTCTCGCCGTCGCGTCGCAGGCTGAGCTCGACCTCGCCGGCCTCGAGTCCACGCTTGCCGAGTACGACCCTGACCGGGAACCCGATCAGGTCCATGTCGTTGAACTTGACACCGGGGCGCTCTGGACGGTCGTCGTAGAGGACGTCGATGCCGGCCTCTTGAAGCCGAAGATAGAGTTCATCCGCCGCCTCGATCATCTCCGGTTTGTCCGCATTGAGGACCACCAGCACAACCTCGTACGGAGCCAGGGACAGAGGCCAGATAATGCCCTTCTGATCGTGGTTCTGCTCGACGGCCGCGGCCACCGTGCGGCCGACGCCGAGACCGTAACAACCCATGATCATCGGTAATTCGTTGCCATCGGCATCTTGAAAGGTGCAGTCCATCGATTTGGAGTACTTGGTGCCGAGCTTGAAGATGTGGCCGACCTCGATGCCGCGCTTTTCGATCATCGGTGTGTCGCAGGAAGGGCACGGATCTCCGGTTGTCGCCAGCCGGAGGTCGGTCACCGATGTCGGTTGGAAATCGCGGTTCGGCACCACGCTGACCAGGTGGGTGTGATCCGCATTGGCGCCGGTCGCTGCCACCTCGAGGTCCATCACTGTCGGGTCGGCGATCAGTCGAATGGCCGCCAGGCCCACCGGGCCCGAGAAACCCTGCGGTCCGCCGGTGATCTCTTGGATCTTGGCCTCGGAGGCGAGCTGCAGATGGGTGCAGCCAAGCGCGTTCTTGAGCTTGACCTCGTTGACCTCGAGGTCGCCGCGGATCAGAACCGCTACGAACTCCTCGTCGCTCTCGAAGATCAGGGTCTTGATGAGGTGGGCCGGGGAGATCCCCAAGAACTCGGCGACCTCCTCGACCGTACGCATCTCGGGTGTGTCCACCGCTGCAGGTCTGTCGGCCCGCTCCAGCGGCCACTGTGGCGCCGCCGAAACCGGCCCCGCCTCCGCCTTTTCCACGTTGGCGCCGTAGTCGCAGTTGGTGCAGGCGAGAATTGCGTCTTCTCCGGTGTCGGCGAGGACCATGAACTCGTGCGACTGGGAGCCGCCGATGTTGCCCGTGTCGGCTTCGACCTGTGTGTAGCAGGCACGGGTCGACTTCATGAAGGCCAGCACC
>CBDTWX010000112.1:0-12980 GCA_965364305.1 uncultured Thermoanaerobaculia bacterium | reverse complement strand
CCGCCTGTCGATGAAGCTGACCCTGGCGTCTGACGCTTGACCCTCCGCTCAGGCCGAACCTTCCCCGAGCTTCCTGATCATCCCTGCACGCCACGACTCGGTCGTCTCGAGTTGGTTGAATGTGTAGATGTGGACGCCCGAAATGCCGATCTCCGCATCGTCCATCGACGCGGCAAGTGCAAAGAGGAACTCGTCGGGACTGTAACCGCCCGGCGCAACCATCTTCCCGACCAGTTTGAGGTGTGACGTGAGGAATCGAACCGACTGCCCGACCCCGATCTTGAGCGCGATCCGGAGCAGCTTCATTGGGTCCGCGACGCCGGGGACGCCGATATAGGCGGGAAGCTCGATGCCCTCGGCACGCATTGTGCGGAGCCACGAGACGATCACGGAGGGGTCGAAGCACATCTGGGTGACCATGTAGGACGCGAAGGGCTGCTTTCCTTGGAGGTTTTTGAACAGGGTGGTTTCGTCAATCAGCGGGTGCCCCTCCGGATACGCGCCGACGCCGATCCTGTCGATGCCGTGGTCGATGCCCCCCATGGCCTCGAGAAGCTGGAGCGATGAGTCGAAACGCCCCAACGGCTGCTCGGCGTCACCCCCGATGACGAAGAGACGATCGATCTCGAGTTCGGCCAGCTGCGCGAGAATGGCTCGGAGGTGATGTTCATCCTCGACCATTCGCGCGGCCACGTGGGGAATCAGCTCGTAGCCCCTGCCGGCCAGCCGGCGGGTCAGCTCGAGGGTTGCCGGAATGCCCTTGTCTGGGGAGCAGGTGATGGCGACCTCGGTTCCAGCGGGGATGAAATCGGCCTGTTTCACGATCCCCTTGAGAGGAATGATCTCGAGACACGCGCGGCTGAGTGCCATCCCAAGTGAGCGACGGGGAGTTCCCTCGGGCACGGTTCCTCCTCCGGACCAGATCCGTCGAAAGAATACATGAGTCCGCTGAACGGGGCTCGGAACGGCGAGTAGGCAGTGCAGTTCTGCATCGAATTCGGGCCGTTCGCTTTGCGCATCGCGTAAGCGGTAAGATATGCAGACGAGGAGGCCCCCATGTCTTTCCCATTCCGTTCAGAACATTATCCGGATGTGGCCTCGACGAAGCGAGGCGGCCTGATTGTTCGCGACATCCTGCCGCTGGCGATCGTGATATGCGCCCTGACCTTCTGTCCGGCCTGCTCGTCCTGGTCGAAATCGCCGCCCGACACATGGACGGCGAGCTACTTCAAGAACCCCGACCGTGTGTGGGCAGGTATCCTCGAGACCTTGATCGATCTCGGATACGACGTCGCCGAGTCGAACCGACAGGATGGGAGAATTCGAACCGAACCGCATGTTGGTGAAGAGAGCCCCGGCGTCGTGCTCACCATCGATCAGGTGATGCGCACCGGCGACCAGGTCAATGTCTACATCAAGCCGTCGCTTGGTGATACGAAAGAAGATGTCGACCCGAACCTGCTCAAGGGTGCCGGAGATCGTTTCCTGGCTGCCCTCAACAAAAGGCTCCAGGGCTGAGGATGCTGTAGCTTGTCACCCGCGGTAGAACGAGCGGGAGGAATGACGGTTCCCCGTGTTCGCCGGGTGGTGCAGACTCTCGGTCCGGGACTGGCGATCGCCGCCACCGGGGTCGGAGCCGGAGATCTTCTGGCCGCGATGCTCGCCGGCGCAGGTTTCGGGACCACGCTGATGTGGGTGATTGTCGCCGGTGCGGTGCTCAAGCTGGGTCTCAACGAGGGCGTTGCGCGATGGCAGCTGGCGACCGGGACGACCCTCCTCGAAGGGTGGTGTCGACACCTCGGGTGGCCAGTACGGATTTATTTTCTGGGCTATCTCGTGACGTGGAGCTTTATCGTTGCCGGCGGATTGATGAGCGCCTGCGGGGTCGCCGCGCACGCCTTGTGGCCGGTGATCAGCATCCGCAACTGGGGGATCCTCCACTCGTTGGCCGCTCTCGCGTTGGTGGCAGCCGGGAGATACCAGCTCTTTGAGAGAGTGATGAAGGTCTTGATCGGTTTGATGACCCTGACGCTGTTGGTCAGCGTGGTCATGGTCGGACCGGATCTGGCGACCCTGTGGCGGGGACTCGTGCCGACCCTTCCTCCGGGGTCGGCGACCGCGACCTTGAGCCTGATGGGCGGCGTTGGTGGCAGCGTCACGCTGCTTGCATACGGCTACTGGATTCGCGAGCGGGGTTGGGATGGCGCCGGGTCGATAGGAACCGTGCGGCTCGACCTGGCGGTGGGGTATGCGCTGACCGGTCTCTTCGGGGTGGCCATGTTGCTGCTCGCTGCAGTGGTTCTGGGCGGTGGCGAAGGGATGCCGGCCGGCAGCGCAGCGCTGGTGGCCTGCGGCGACGCGATTCGTGACGCAACCACACTTCGCTACGGTGCGCCGATCGGCCGAGCGGTGGCGATGGTCTTTCTTATTGGCGTGTGGGGCGCCATCTTCACCTCCACCCTCGGCGTGTGGAACGGCGTGCCCTATCTCTTCGCCGACTTTCTCAACACCCTCCGCGGAAGCTACGGTGAGACGGTGAACACGAATGGCGCCTCCTACCGTGGCTTTCTCCTGTATCTGGCCGTGCCGCCGATGGCGCTGCTCTTCCTCGGGCGGCCGATATGGGTCATCAAGCTCTACACCCTGGCGGGCGCTCTGTTCATGCCGCTGCTTGCCGGCACTCTCCTGTGGCTGAACTCGAGACGTTCTTTGGTCGGTGAGCTGCGCAACGGGTTTGTCGCCATCATCACTCTCGGGTCGGCCCTGGTGCTCTTCGCCCTCATCCTGGTTCGGCAGATCGTCGATCTGCTGTGAGCACCTCCGGCTCAGGAGTTTCCAGAACGGCTTTTTTCAATTCGATCCTCGAGGGTTCGCTCGAGTTCGTGGAATGTGACGCCGAGACGGCGTGCAGTACCTACCGCGAGAGAGGTCGTCGCGACGCCGGGGATAAATCGATAGGTCGCCCCGCGTTGCTCGTCGATCTCGGCCTGCAGAAATTCAAGACCATTCGCGGCTCCTCCAGCGCGGAGACGGCTGGCGAAATCGAGGAAGTGGGTGGTGACGAACGCAACCGGTTCGATCTGGCGCAGGAGGCGGAGCACCACGTCCACGATCTCGATGGCCTCCGACGGGTTGGTTCCCGAACAGAGCTCATCGAGGAGCACCATCGAGTTCGGCGGGACGCTCTCGAAGAGGGTTCGCAGGCGAACCAGCTCGGTGCCGAGACGACCCTCGGTCTGGTCCGCTCGATCGAGCTCGACGATGGATGCGAAGAGCCCCGAAGCCATTGGGAGGCGACCCCGCGCGCACGGAACATAGAGACCGGAGTGGGCGAGGACCTGGGCGATTCCGATGGCCTGTAACAGACGTGTTTTCCCTCCGGAGTTGGGGCCCGTCAGGAGGATGATGGGTGAGGTCGAGTCCATCGTAAGATCGGTCGGCACCGGTCGTTCCATGAGCCCCAGGAGGAGCGGGTTGAAGAGCCCTTCAACCTGGAGCCTGACCTTTGGTGCGATCTCGGGCAGGCAGACCTCGAGACCCCGTGACTGAGCGTCGGCGGCGAAAGTTCTCGACGAAATGTAGATTTCGAGGTGGCAGATGAGCTGGATCACCCGGGCAAGCGCAGGTGCAACATCCTGGTAGACCCCTATCACGAGCCGGTCGACCAGCTCGGCGGCATCGAGGTTGTAACGTCGGTAGATGATTCGGAGACGGTCCCACCACCGGCGCAGCGGCCGGCGGT
This sequence comes from uncultured Thermoanaerobaculia bacterium, assembly GCA_965364305.1. Lineage (GTDB taxonomy): Bacteria > Acidobacteriota > Thermoanaerobaculia > Thermoanaerobaculales > Sulfomarinibacteraceae > Sulfomarinibacter. The sequence goes on along the minus strand of CBDTWX010000112.1, from coordinate 9,238 downwards.
AGAAGGGGTTCCCCTTGACCTCTCGAAGACCCTTGATCTCGAGGTGACGGAGACGACCGTCCGCTCCGATAAACGCCTCCAGTTGAAGAGTTGCCATCTTCGCCTGGTGGTCGAGCAATGCCTCCATTCGGCCGAAGGCCTCTGAATGCCGAATCCGCGTTCCGGCATCGTGCAGCCGCTGGAGACCGGATGTCGTCCCGTCGAAACGGTCCGCCATCAGATCGACGACTGCACGAAAAGCGGTCAGAACGTCGATCCGAAACCTGATTGGTTCGAGTCTGGCGTCATCCCGTGAAGCGCGCAGCAGGGTCAGCAGACGGTAAAGTCCGATCAGTAGCTCCTGAGCTGCTGCGGCATACCCGTCGTTGCCGTCGAGCTCGCGGAGAATCGCCTGCCGGTATCGGATCGATCCGAGATCCGGCGGGGGCGTGGACAGGACCCTTTCGAGGAATCCGCGATGCGGTGTGTGTCGTTGGCCGCAGACCTCGATTGAGAATGTCGTCTGAACGAGTTCGGCGAGGAAGAGATCATCGGAAAAATGGGTCGCCACCCAGTGACTCGTGCCCGCGGGCATGGCGTCGAGCTCGCGGTCCAGCTCGCCGGCGCTCGCCCGCCCGAGAAAGGCGAGATCGAGGAGGTCCATCAGACGTTCCGGGTTGGCAACGGACCCCGCGCTGGGTGACAGGAGATCGGGAAGGGGGAAGTCCTCGAGCTCTCGACGGGGTCGGTCGGGGCCGAAACGGCCATCGGGAAATACCAGATCAGCGAGTTTTTCCCGAACTGTATATTTTCGAGCGCGTTTCGAATGCTCCTCGATGGTGCTTCCGCGTCCGTGCTGGGCGCGCCGCCTCAGGTATGACGTGCGTACGACCATGGCTCAGTCTACCCCGTCGTGCCCGATACTCCCTGACCTGGAGGTGAAAAACGCCGATGACGGCCGTGAATACCTCGCATCCGTGCGTGAGCGAGGGGTTTTCTGCAATTGGAACGAGGTCCGAGACCGTAGCATGGCACAATGGCCACGTGGACATTCCTTCTTCTCGCGGTGAGGCCGCTGCGTTCGACGCCCGTGACCCGATTGGGGGATATCGTACCGGTTTTCTCCTCCCCGAAGGCGTCATCTATCTCGACGGCAACTCGCTCGGCCCGCCGCCGAGGCGGGTTTTTGAGCGGATCAGCGAAGTACTGCTCCGAGAATGGGGTGATGACCTCGTGCGGAGCTGGACGAGCCATGACTGGATCGACCTCCCGGAGCGGGTGGCGGCAGCCATCGCGCCGCTGATCGGGGCGTCCGCCCAGGAGGTCGCCGTCGCGGACTCCACGTCGATCAATATCTTCAAATTGCTCGGCGCGGCCGTGCGGCTTCGGCCCGATCGAAAGGTCATTCTGTCTGAAAAAGAAAACTTCGGGACCGATCTGTATGTCGCTCAGGGTCTCGCTCACGTGCTCGACGAACGAGTGTCGGTGCGTCTGGTCGATCGGGCGCATCTTGCCAAAGCCCTTGACGACGAGGTCGCGGTCCTGATGCTCACTCAGGTGGACTTTCGGACCGGTCTCATGCACGACATGGCGGCGTGGAGCGATGCCGCCCACGAGGCCGGCGCCCTGATCTTGTGGGACCTCGCCCACTCGGCGGGTGCCCTGGGGGTGGACCTCGGCGGATGCCAGGCCGATCTGGCAGTCGGTTGCGGCTACAAGTACCTCAACGGCGGTCCCGGCGCGCCTTCATTTGCCTATGTCGCCGATCGGCACCAGAGAAGATTGGAGTCGCCGCTGTGGGGTTGGATGGGCCACAGGGCGCCCTTCCAATTCGACACCAGCTATCGCCCGGCGCCCGGTGTGGCGAGCCTCAAGGTTGGGACCCCGCCAATCCTCAGCCTGGCGGCCCTCGAGTGCGGTGTGGCGTCGATCGCCGAGATCGGCGTCGGGAGGTTGCGAAAAAAATCCGAGGAGCTGACGGAGCTCTTCATCGAGTTGGTCGAGCGCGAGTGCGGCGGCCACGGCTTCGAGGTGGTCACACCACGCGAGCGTCACCGCCGCGGCAGCCAGGTTTCGCTGCGCCATTCGGACGGATACGCGATCGTACAGGCGCTGGTCGCGGCAGGCGTGGTCGGCGACTTCCGCTCGCCGGACATACTCCGCTTCGGCTTTGCGCCGGCCTACCTGCGATTCGTCGATGTGTGGGACGCGGTTCAGAAGCTTCGCGAGATCATGGCCGAGGGCCGCTGGAACCGGCCCGAATATCGACGTCAGGCAAAGGTCACGTGAGGGGGCGGTGGGGTGCGGGATTTCGGCGAAAAAAATCCTTTTGGCAGCCCTCATTGTAACGTCCGGCTGCGGCGGCCAAATGAATGAGAAACCGTCGGTGATGAGCGCTGCCGATGCCCTCGCCTTGCCACGCCCGGTGGCCGATCAGGTGATTTCCTACGGGGATCATGAGCTACAGATCGGAGAGCTCAGGTTACCCGCCGGCCAGGGACCGCACCCGGTGGCGGTGGTGGTTCACGGCGGCTGCTGGCTGGCTGAGTACGACCTGGGCTATGTTTCCGGGCTCGCCGCCGCGCTGAATGAGGCCGGCGTCGCGACGTGGAGTATCGAGTACCGGCGCGTCGGTGACCTCGGGGGCGGGTGGCCGGGAACATTTGCGGATGTCGCGGCCGCCACCGATTTTCTTCGGGTGATTGCGGCCGACCACGATCTCGACGTGGATCGTGTGGTGACGATCGGTCACTCTGCTGGAGGCCACCTGGCGCTGTGGCTGGCGGGACGGCAGTGGCTCGACATCGACGACAGCCTGCGCGGAGAAGCGCCGCTGCGAATTGGCGGCGTCGTCGCCCTGGCGGGAATCCCCGATCTGGCCGCCTACGCATCGACGACCGGCTGTGGAGCTGCGGTGGGCGAGCTGCTCGGGGGAGAGCCTGCCGAGGTCCCGGAACGGGTGGGCAGAGCCTCTCCAATCGAACTGCTTCCGCTCGGTATCCCACTCACCCTGGTGATCGGCGAGCTCGACACCATCGTGCCGGCCGAACAGGCGTATGCCTACGAACAGGCGGCCCGGCGGATGGGCGATACGGTGAAGATCCGCGAGGTCAGCGGGGCGGGCCACTTCGAGCTGGTGGATCCGCAGCGCGCAGCGTTCGACGCGGTACTTGATGCGGTCAAAGAGGTGGTCGCGGCGTCGGATCGGTTGTGATCTGACGCTCAGTCGAGCCCCACCGAAAACATCCCATCGAGATCGTGCTTCGAGTAGGTCCGGAAGGCGATCAGCGTTTCGGACGACCGGAGACCCTCCACCTGCAGCAAGCCGTCGGTGACCACGGACGCAACCTGCTCGTCGTTGCGGGCGCGAATCAACGCCACCAGATCGTACTGCCCGGCAACCGAGTAGACCTCCGAGATCCCTTCGTAACCGGCAAGCTCCTCGGCCACCTGGTTGATCCGGTCGCTGTGGACTTTGAGCAAGACTATCGCGTTGACCATGCCTCCTCCTCACCGACCCGGATCCGATGGACGATCCGGGCGAAACCCATCATACCCTGTGTCGTGGTCGCCTATGATGATCGTTGTGAGGGGGGAGCAATGATGAACCCACTCCCGCGACCGGGTTCTCTGGCTGAGCACTGGATCCTCGATCCCGAGGTGGTCTTTCTCAATCACGGATCCTATGGAGCGACGCCGAAAGCCGTGCTCGATACGCAGACAGAGATCCGGAGGAAAATCGAGGCCGAACCCCTGAGGTTCTTCGATCGTCACTATCTCCACGAGCTCGATCTCGCGAGGCGGGACCTGGCGCACTTCCTCGGCGCGGACGAGAACAATCTGGTTTTCGCTTGCAACGCGACAACCGGAGTCAACACGGTCCTCAACGCCCTCAGGCTCGACCAGGGCGATGAGCTGCTGGTCACCGACCACGAGTACAATGCCTGCCGCAATGCCGTGGAAAAGGTCGCCGCCGCGGCCGGTGCTGTCGTGGTGGTGGCGCCGATTCCCTTCCCACTCACCGGTGACGACGAGGTCGTCGAGTCCATTCTGGAGCGGGTCACCAAAAAAACGAGGTTGCTGCTGGTCGATCACGTCACCAGCCAGACTGGTGTGGTGCTCCCGGTTCGACGGCTGGTCGTCGAGATGGCTGCGCGCGAGGTCGACGTGCTGGTAGACGGCGCCCATGCTCCGGGCATGTTGGAGCTCGACCTCGAGACCCTCGGGGCGGCGTTTTACGTCGGAAACTGTCACAAATGGATGTGTGCGCCAAAGGGGGCGGCCTTTCTCTATGTCCGCGAGGATCACCATGACCTGGTGCGGCCGCTGGTCATCAGTCACGGCGCGAATGCGTCAACGGCTCGGCGGTCACGGTTCCGCCTCGAGCATGATTGGACTGGGACCCGTGATCCCAGCGGGTGGTTGGCGGTGCGGGCGGCGATTCGCGTGATGGAGGGGATGCTCCCGGGCGGCTGGGACGAGATTCGGCGTCATAACCGGCGTCTGGCCCTGGAGGGTCGCAAGATCGTGTGTGACGCCCTTGCAATCGAGGAGCCATGTCCGGAGGCGATGATCGGCAGCCTGGCGTCGATGCCACTGCCCGACGGAAAAGCTTCCACCTCGGAAGGTCCCTTTTCGATCGATCCTCTCCAGAATCGGCTCCTCGACGAGTGGCGGATCGAGGTGCCGGTGATCGGTTGGCCGTCACACCCGAGACGGCTCCTTCGAATCTCCTCGCAGCTCTACAACAGCCGGGACCAGTATCTTTACCTCGCGCAGGCGCTTACGGATGCTCCCCTCTGAACCGGCCTCCTGCCCGCTTCCGCGATCGTTTTCGTGCTCGTGATCGTTCTCGTGATCGAAATCTCAACAGGTGCGCAGTGCGGAACGGTCGGACATGGGCAGTGACAGCGTTCAGGGTCAGCTGCAGTTAACAGCGTCAGCTTCAGCGGCGACACATTTTATTGCCGATCCGGAATCCTACGGCTCCGACGACGGTTTTCCTTTGCAGGTAACGCGATTGCGACGCAATACTAATTCAAAAACCCAATCAGGAGGAGCACCATGACATTCAAATTGCCCGATCTGCCGTACGGCATCGACGCCCTCGAGCCTCACATCGACTCCAAGACGATGGCGATTCACCACGGCAAACACCACCAGGCATACGTCACCAACCTCAACGCAGCTCTCGAGGGACACCCCGAGCTGCAGAACAAGAGCGCCATCGAGCTGGTGGCCGATCTCGACGCCGTTCCTGAAGACATTCGAACGGCGGTACGGAATCATGGCGGTGGTCACGTCAACCACACCCTGTTCTGGACCGTCATGAGCTCGAAGGGCGGTGGTCAGCCGTCCGGCAAGCTCGCCGAAAAAATCACCTCCTCCTTCGGCTCCTTCGACGGGTTCAAGGACGAGTTCAGCAACGCCGCGAAGACGGTCTTCGGCAGCGGTTGGGCCTGGCTCTGCGTCGGCTCGGACGGAGGTTTGCTGGTGACGAAGACCCCGAATCAGGACAACCCGGCGTCGAGCGGCGCCGGCATCCCGATCCTCGGCCTCGACGTGTGGGAGCACGCCTACTATCTCGAGTATCAGAACCGCCGCCCAGACTACATCGAGGCGTGGTGGAACGTGGTCGACTGGAAGCGAGTCGAGAGTTACTACACCATGATCGTCGTCGGCGAAAAAGTCTCGCAAATAGCCGATTGGGCCGGTGAGCAGTGGAACAAGTTCGAGGAGATTCTCAGCAAATTGACCGAGTGAAAAAACCAGGGATCAAACCGACAGTGAAAACGGTCGCCGCCGCCCGATGACAGCGGGCGGCGGTATTTTTTGATTTAACCATGACGATTTCGGTTTTCCCGGGTATGATTGCGGGCGGATCGAAACACAGGTAAATGGAGGAGGATACTCATGGGTCAATTGGGGAAATGGGCGTTCATCGTGGGATTCGTAATCTGCATCGTGGCCGGCCTTTTGATCGCCGAGGCGTGGATGTACTGGGTGCTGGCCGTGCTCGGCTTGGTGGTTGGCTTCATGAACATCACTGGTGAGGAGACGAAGACATTCCTCCTCGCCGCTATCGCTCTCGTGCTTTCAGCTTCGTCGGTCATGGCGATTCCGGTGATCGGGATGGCGGTGACCGCAATCCTCGCCAACGTCGTGGCATTCATTTCCGCCGCGGTCCTCGTGGTGGCCCTCAAGTCGCTCTTCGAGGTCGCCAAGGACTGACCGGGTCGCGTGCCTCTCATCTGAGGAACAGCGCTCGATCAGGCCCCCGATTCGCCGTTTGGCGACCCGGGGGCCTGTCTTTTTTGGCGACGGGTGGGCGAGTACCAAAAACTAAAAACCAATATCCGGGCCCCAAGCCTCAAGCCTCAAGCCCCCAATGCGTGAAACCTCTCCCACAGCGCCGGCACCGTTTCCCGGGCCGCCGCCGCGATCTCATTCGGATCCACGGTTGTGTGGCGGAAATCCTCGAGGAGTACCTTTCCGCGAGCAATTGTGTGCCTCACCGGCGCCTCCGCCGCGCCGTACACGAGGTGACCGAATGAGTTGTCGGCCGAGATCGGGGTCGGCGGTGGACTGTCGACCACACAGAGATCGGCCGGCGCCTCGGGAGCGATTTCACCGAACAGGGGCTCAGGGAAGAAACGCCGCGCGACCAGCGCGTTGGTGCGGAGCATCTGGGACAGGGCTCCGAATCCGACCGTCGGATCCTCACGGCCGCCGCGGAGGGCCAGGAATGCCGCGCGCAGCGACCTCAGCATTGCCGATGACATCCCGTCAGTTCCAAGCCCCACCATGCACCCCTGATCGGTGGCGTGTGTCGGATCGAGCCGACCGACCCCGTTGTTGGCGTTTGATTCTGGGCAATGGATCAGCACCGCCTGTTTGCGGGCAATGGTCGCCAGGGAATCAGGTCCGAGGTAGATGCCGTGCACGAGCAGCGCTCTGTCGTCGAGCAGACCCCGCTCCTCGAGGCGTTCCAGGGGGTGTTTTCCGAAGCGCCTCTTCGAAACCTCGATGTCGAGAGGGTCTTCTGCGATGTGGATGTGGCAGCCGCAGTCATCGGGACGGCGCTCGGAGGCGTCGTCCAGAGTCTGGTCGGTGACGGTGAAGCTGGCATGCACGCCCATCGTGCCGCGGAGCCGGGGGTGGTTGCGGTGGCGATCGATGAAGCTCAGATTCTCCACCAGGCCCGCCACCGCCTCGTCGTGACCGTTGCGATCCGAGATCTCGTAGCAGAGGACCGCACTCAGCCCGACCTCGTCAACCGCCTGAGCGATGGTCGAGAGGCTTTCCCGTACACACGAGGGCGAGGCGTGATGGTCGAAGACAGTGGTGCATCCCCAGCGAACGCAATCGGTGGCGCCAAGGAGGGCGGACAGGTGCACGGTCTCGGGAGTCAGGGCGCGGTCGAGGCGCCACCACAGGAGTTCGAGGATCTGGCCGAAGTCGGTCGGTGTTGGAGACGGCGCAAGGCCACGGGCCAGAGCGGAGTAAAGGTGGTGGTGGAGGTTGATGAGACCTGGGAGGATAATTCCCCCGCACGCATCGAGACGGCGAGCCCCCGGAAATTGCTCGTCGAGTCCGTACGCTTGACCCACGGCGACGATGCGATCCTGCGACCATGCGACCGCGCCGTCCGTCAGGACCACGCAAGGATCTCCGCCAGTGATGACGACGCCGTTGTGAAGGATGGTGACAGAACGCGATTCCATGTCCGATATCAGTCTACTACGCAAAAACTCCGCTTCGCACCGGCTGCGCGGGTTGCGGCCCGACAGCGTGCAGCTTGCGGAGACGGTGGTGACCTGGGATCGCCGACAGTCCTCGCCAACACGGTTGCTCGGTGGTCGATCAGTCCTTCGGCACCATCAACCACTCGGGATTGGCCTCGGCCAGAGGAAACTCCGGCATGGAATCGGTGAAGGCGCGCAGGAGCGTGATCATGACTCCGAGACGCTCAGCCTTCACGGATGGATCGACCGGAGGCCCCCCAAGAAATTCGCTCTCGCGGACGACCAGTGTCTCGCGTTCAAGCAGGAGACGCTCTGGCGGCGACATATAGCGCAGATCGCCGTCGACCTCGAAAAGCTCGTGGGTTGCGCCCCCGAACCTCGCTTGCAGGCCTCGCATGTCACCGCGAACGAGGAACATGAATGCGTTGTCGCTCTCGCTTTCGAAATCTTCGCGGTGGAGATAGAGCCTCGGCTTGTCGCGCCACGGCCGGTCGGCCGTGGGACAGAACGTGACACAGTTGCCGCACTCGTTACAGGCGTCGCTGAGCACCGCGACTTGAGGTCCCTGATCGATCACATAAGGAGTGATCTCCGCGTCCACATCGCCGTCACTCGCCGGGCGAAGGGCAGGAATCGGAAGAATGCCGGGTCGGGTTCGATAGGTGACGATCGCCCGGTTGGGACACACGCTCTCACAGGTCGAACACACGAGATCGCAGTCGAGGCACCGCGACGCCTCCCGCTGAGCGACCTCGGCCTCGAGGGTGCCGATCACCTCGGCAAAATCACCTCGTCCAGAGAACACGCGGTGGGGGATATCGACCCGCGGCTCGATGCGTGACCGTCGTTTCAGGATGTCAATCGAGTCAAAGTCTGGCCAGGCCGGACGCGGAGATGTGGTATCGGTCGTATGGCACCCTTCGCGGGCGATGATCGCCTCGGCGATTTTCCGGCCGTCGCCGCATGCCTTGACGATGCTGTCCGGGCCGCCGCCGATGATGTCGCCTCCGGCATGGACACCTGGTAGAGAGGTCTCGAGCGTAACCGTGTCAACCGCCAGGTAACCGGAATCGGTGAGCGCAATATCCTGGTCGCCAAAAAGACTCAGATCGGGCCGTTGCCCAATCGCGACGATCAGAGTGTCGAGTGGGACCTCGAAGCTTTTGCCCTCGACCTCCACGGGTTTCCGGCGCCCCGAATCGTCGGCCTCTCCAAGTCGCATCTGTGCCATCTCGACGGCTACGACACGCCCGCCGCGAGTGACAATCCTTCGCGGCGCGACGAGCTCGGATAGATGGCCCCCCTCCTCGAGGAGGTCGTGGATCTCCTCGTTCTGTGCGGGCATCTGGGCTCGGGTGCGGCGGTAGAAGACCGTGACCTCACCGTCACCGAGACGACGCGCGCGGGCGCCCCTGCCAAGCCGAGCCGGTGCTGGAGGCCGAGCACGTCTTCCTCGAGCCCATCGCCAACCACCGCAGCGTGCGCCACGGCGTCGAGCGCCTGGTGCGCCAGGT
>CBDTWX010000111.1:0-13067 GCA_965364305.1 uncultured Thermoanaerobaculia bacterium | reverse complement strand
CGAGCTGGTTCCCGCTCTACGACCGCAATCCGCAGACCTTCGTGCCAAGCATCTTCTGGGCCACACCGGATGATTTCCAGAAGGCCGTGCAACGCGTCCACCACGCACCGGGGAGCGAGAGCTTTGTCGAGCTGCCTCTGGTGAGACTGCGGTAAGACCAGTGCTGCCGATCGGTCCGGCGCCATCGGCGGGTCAGGCTTCGGTTGACCGCTTCACTTTCCGGGGGTAGCCTCGAAGAGGGAGCGCCTCGATGCAATTACGAAGACTGGTTCTGAGTCTGTCCTCGATCGTTTTTTTGGTTGCGGTGTGGGTCGGCACGGGCGCCGCAGGTCACTCCGAGAAGTCTCGTGGTGTCCTGCGCGTCCTGACATCCAACTTCGCGCCGTTCTTTTACCTCGATGAGGAGGGTCAGCCGACCGGGCTGGAACAAAAGATCCTCGCCTCCTTTGCCGAGGACCACGATGTGGAGCTCGAGGTGATCTGGGTCGAGGACTTTTCGGACATCATCGATGCCCTCAGGCGTGGCGACGGCGATGTGATCGCGAGTACCCTGACCATCACCCAGGAGCGCAGCCGAATCGTCGACTTCTCGGTGCCCTACTTTTCAACACGGGTGGTGCTGGTGCAGCGGCGAGGCTCGGACTTTTACGATTTCGACTCACTTTCCGGCAAAACCGCCGTGACGATCGCGGGCACCCGGTACGAGGAGCTCCTGAGCGGCATTCCCCAGCTCGATCTGACCTATGTCGCCACCGAGGAGGAGATGTATGCGACCGTCGCTGCCGGCAAAGCGGATGCGCTGGCCACCGACTCTGCCAACTTCCTCTGGGTGGGCGGGCACTATCCCGATCTGGAGCTGGCCCAGGCGCTGTCGGATCGCGAGTCTTACGGCATGGCGGTGCGCAAGGGCGATCCCCTGAAGGGGCGCCTCGACGCCCACATCGAAACACTGATGGCGGACGACACATTCTGGCGATTTGTTGCGGAGTCCTTCGGTGAAATCGCGGCCGACTCGATCGACGATCTCAAACAGGACTTTCTGGCCGGGTCGCCATAAGCCCGAATCCACTCGTGGTACGGCATTGGCTGCACCCTTTACGCCGTCGACCACCGATTGTGGTGCGCGCGTCTCGCGTGCACATCGATCGCGGCTCCGAGAGCCACAGCAATAAAACATCTTCTGCCCGTCGACGTTTTCGGCCGGTCGACCCGCCGTCTCCGATGCATCACCCTTCGATGGAGCGGATAAACGCCTCGCCGCGGGCCAGGAGGTCGGCGTGGTCGTCGGGCGCCTCGAGGGCGTCGAGCAACTGGCGTGTGTGGCTTCGCAGCCGCTCGCCGGCCCGCGGGCGATCCTGTTGGCGCCAGTCGTCGACCGTCAGGTTGGGGAAGATTTCGCTCTGGAAGTACGCGGTGCGGAAGTGCTCCAGGGTGCTTGCGGCCATCAGGAAGTTGCCCGCCGGCCCCACTTCGGCGATTTCGTCCAGCGCAACGGCGCCGTCGTCCGCCGCGAACCCGTCGGCAAGGCGGCGCGTCTGGGCGATGACCTCGTTGGCGTAGACGATGAGCGCCGGTGACATCGTTGTCGAACCCAGGGTGTCGCCGACAAATGGCGCCAGACCGACAGTGCCGAGACAGCTGAGCAGGTGGTTGGCCCACTGGTGGCCGCCTGCAATGATGTCTGCGCCCCAGCCCATCCCGCTTCCCGAGGTCCCGCAGTGGGGCAGCCGATAAGAAGCCATCATTTCGGCACAGGCCAGATCCATCACATATGTGAGCGGATCATAGAAGTTGGCCATCCCGCGCATGTCGAAGTAGGCGGGCAGCATTCCGAGGATGATCGGCGTCCCCTCCTTGAGCAACTGGCTCAGCACCAGGCCCGCCAGCAGCTCCGCGTTGAGCAACGCCAGCGTTCCGGCCGGTGTGATCGGCGTGGTGGCCCCGGCCATCCCATAGTTCGAGTAGATCAAGGGGAGGCCGCGCTCGATCGTGGACAGCATCTTTTCCGACGTTCCCCGATTGATAACCAGCGGGGTGACCGGGTTGAAGTAGGGGATGACGAAGGGCTTTTCAGCGAGATCGCCATGGAGGTTCTCCAGCAGATCCAGGACCGCCGGAAAGCGGGTTTCGTCGGACACCAGGACGCCCAGCGGTTTGGTGCTGTTGGCCACCATCTCGAGTATTTCAATCTCGTCGGAGCTCTTCTGGTCGACATCCTGGATGATGCCGGGCGTCGAGATGATGTCGAAGGAGGCGAGGCGCTCGCCGAGGCGGACCACGGTTTCCATGTGCTTGCGTGCGAAGAGTGTGATCTCGTCGGTCATCGGGTCTTGGTAGTTGAGTGCGGTGACCCCGACGCCGAACCGCGTTTCGTTGTCATCCCCCACAGTGAAGGCCGCCCTGCCCCGGCGGTCGAAGATCTCCACAGTCGACGGGGCGGCGTCGAGCGCCCACTGCACCAGATCGCCCGGAATTCGGACCCGCTCGCCGTCTGCCTCTGCGCCGGCTTCAACGAGGAGATCTCTTGCGTGCTCCGATTCGACATCCAGCCCGACCGACGCAAGAATGTGGAGGGATTGGTCGTGGATCCGGTCCGTCTGCTGTTGGCTCAGCACGGTGATCCTGGGGCGAATTCGTTCCATGTCCGTCATGTGTGTGTCCTCGGGCGAATTCTACATGCTTTTACACTGTGAACACAGAAACCATACTGTGGTAGCTTGGCTTCGGCGCGTTCTCTCGAAAATGTTGTTGGCGAGCGAGACTTCCACCGCATGGGGCCGTGCCGTTCCGAGGATCCTCCTGGAGCACTGGACACGGGGGGTTCAATTTCGTCAAGGAGGAGTTGAGATGAAGAGATCGATTCCGCTGGTTGGTGTCGCCTTGGCCGTTCTCATCACGCCTCGAACTCTGCTGGCCGACAGTCCGGCCGGGCCGGAGACCGGCGCTGCGGTGGCGCCCCGCCCGCTGACGGTCGATGACTATTTCGGTCTTCGAGATGTGGGTGACCCGCAGATCAGCCCGGACGGCCGGTGGGTCGCCTACACCGTCACGACGATGAATCTCGAAAAGGACGAGTCGAAAACCCGCATCTGGATGGCCCCCACAGTCGGTGGAGAGGCTGTCGCGATGACGGCGGAGGAGAAGTCGGCGTCGCGGCCGCGGTGGAGCCCCGACGGGAAATACCTGGCTTTCCTGGCCGAGCCGAAGGACGGCAAGGCCCAGGTGTGGACCCTGTTCCGCCAAGGCGGCGACTCGCAGCCTTTGACCGACACCGCAGGGGGTGTCAGCTCCTACGAGTGGTCGCCAGACGGCCGACGGATGGTGCTCGTGCTGAAAGATCCAAAACCTCGGGATGTGGCGAAGAAGAAGGGCGAGGAAGTCAAGAAGACGCCACCTCCCTGGGTCATTACGCGACGCCAGTTCAAGCAGGACTATGTCGGATATCTCGACAGCCGCCGGACTCACCTCTATGTCCTCGATGTCGACTCGAGGGAAATGACCCAGGTGACCTCCGGAGACTACGACGACTCGCAGCCGGCGTGGTCGCCCGACGGCCGACTCATCGCCTTTACCAGCAACCGCACCGACGATCCCGACTCCAACTACAACACCGACGTCTGGGTGGTGGCGGCCGACAATCCCGACCGCGGCCAGACCCTGCTGCGGATAACCCCCAACCCCGGCCCCGATTCCTCGCCAACCTGGTCCCCGGACGGCAAGCTCATCGCCCATGTCTCGGCGACCGATACCGAGGCCATGCTCTACGCCACGAATCATCTGGCGGTGACCTCGGCCGAGGGCGGCGAGATCGAGGTCCTGACCCGGGAGCTCGACCGCAACGTCTTCAATCCGCGGTTTTCGAATGACGGCCGCTCGATTTTCTTTGCGCTGGAGGACAGGGGCGAGCTGAGTCTGGCCCGGGTCGCACCGCGCGGGGGCGCCGTCGAACGCGTCATCGGCGGCCCGCGGTCGATGGGCGCCTATTCGATCGGCGCCAAAGGCCCGATCGTGGCTCTCATCTCGGAGCCCCATCTTCCGTCCGAGGTGTTCGTCTTCGATGACGGCGAGCTGCGCAGGCTGACCCACGCGAACGATGCGCTGATTGGTCAGTTGCGTCTCGGCGAGGTGGAGTACGTTCATTACCCGAGCGCCGACGGCACCCGAATCGAGGGCTTTATCGTCAAACCTCCGGGCTTCGATCAGAGCTTCCGCTACCCGACGATCCTCCGCGTCCACGGTGGTCCGCAGTCGCAGTACGACTACAGCTTTCACTTCGAGGCGCAGCTTTTTGCCGCTGCCGGCTATGTGGTGACCCTGCCCAACCCGCGCGGGTCGACCGGCTACGGCCAGGACTTTTGCCGAGCGATCTGGCAGGACTGGGGAGGGATCGATTTCGAGGATGTCATGGCGTCGGTGGATGACGCGATCGAGCGTGGGTACGCCGACCCGAACCGGTTAGGGGTCGGAGGTTGGTCCTACGGGGGGATGATGACCAACCACGTGATCACCAAGACCGATCGTTTCAAGGGCGCCTACACCGGCGCCAGCGCGACACTTTACGTTGTCAACTACGGACACGACCACTACCAGCGCTGGTGGGTGCAGGAGCTCGGGCTGCCGTGGCGGAACCGCGAGCTGTGGGAAAAGCTCTCGCCATTCAACCGGGTGGAGATGGTCGTCACACCGACCCTGATCCTCGGTGGCGAGCAGGACTGGAACGTGCCCATCATCAATTCGGAACAGCTTTACATGGCGCTCAAGCATCTCGGCAAGACCGCCGAGCTGGTGGTTTACCCCGGCGAGTATCACGTCGTCGGAACACCGTCCTACATCAAGGACCTCTACGAGCGGTATCTCGCCTGGTTCGCCACGTACGTCAAGGGGGAGAGCGCGGGTCAGTAGAGACCTGAGCCTCGGTTTCTTCAGTCTTCGCGATCGGCGGCGGGCTGCTCCTCGGCCAGTGGTAAGGCACGGATCACGTGCGGCAGCGGTGGATCGAATCGGCCGTTGCCGTCGATGTCGACAAACACTGGGTTGGTCAGCGCGTACGGCGCGACCGCGTCCGTCTGCAGCCCGCTCCACGACCTCGATTGCACAACCGGGTACAGGCTGCCCTTTCCAGTCACCTCGATCACGATGAAGGCGTCCTCCGTCAGCTCGAGACGAAGGTCGCGCCGCAATCGTTGGACGGAACCGGGCGCCGCCTCCACGGGTAACACATGGGCAGCCCGGCGGTTGACGATCACCTTCACTTCATCGACCGAGATCCACGGGGCAGCACGCACATCGATGTGGATCTCGACCTCTCCCTCGATCGTCGACAGAGTGTCACCCGGCAGATAGCGGTCGTTGACCGTCAGCTCGACGATCGGCCCGTTGGTGACGAACGAACGGCCTGTTCTCAGGCTCTCGACGACGGCGCCGACATCCACTTTCTTGAGGTTTCGGTCAATGACGTACGCGTAGGTGCGCGAGTATCCCGGTTCCTCGGTGTCGATATCGTGGGCGTCGGACGAAGCCGTTGCTGGATAGAAATATCCCCGAGCGAGCAGGTTGAGCCAATCATTCACCGTCTGTCGGTTGTTCCGTGACCCCGGTGAAGGACCGTTGAGGACCTCCAGAAGGTCGAACCCCGTCCAGAACCCCTCGCGAGCGGTCGCCGCAGATTCGGGATCCAGCTGGTAGTTGACGAAGTAGTCCCAGGACGAGCCGCGCGGGTGGTTGATCTGGATCAGGGCGTCCGGATATCTCTTTCGGGTCGCTTCGAAGATCGGGGCGACGTCTTCGGATAGCGTCTCCACCGCGCCCCAGCCGGTCTGCCCGGGGTCGAGAGGCCAGAGGTTGAAGTCGAGCGTGTACTCGTAGTCGAGTGGGTTTCGAATGCTGATCTCGGTGCCGATGATCAGTTTCAGCCAGTCGTCGAGACCTGTGGCCTGGACTGCAGGAGCGTAGTCGTTGGCGTAGAAGTGGTCCGTTGCCACCGCCACCTCGACGCCCTCGGCCACGAGTGACATCACCCGCTCCTCCTCGGTGACGGAGCCATCGGATTTGAGCGTGTGCATGTGGGCGTCGATCGCAACCAGACCCTCGGTGTCGACCACCCTCTCGACGAGGAAGCGCAGCCTGGTGAGCCGATCCGCGAACACCTCGACGACCGTTTGATCCAGGGTGTGCTCGGGTCCGCGTGAGGCGGTGACGAGGTAGGTGCCGACGGGGAGCTCCAGCTCGAGGCCGGAGAGTCCTGGACAGACCGAGTTCTTGGACGTTTCCCAGGCGAGACCGCTCGCCACCGGGTTGTGGGGTTGAAAGTACGGCGACGGGGTGCCCTCGAGACCGAAGAAGGTCAGCTTACCGGGGATTGGATCGCCGGCCTCGTTCTGCACTGCGACCATTACTCGTCCGCGGGCCGGGTTCATAAGGGCGCACTCGGTCGCCTTCCGGCCAACCGTCAGCACCTTTTCGGCGACCGCGGGGAAGAGGTTTCCGGTCACCGTGTAGGTGCCCGGCGGCAACATCACGGTCAGAGGCGAAGGTTCTTCCCGAAAGTTCCGGAAGAACACCGACCCTTCTGCGTTGTCTCTGACGACGATCTCGTGCAGGCCCGAATCGAGGCCCTCGACCCGGATCGCGACGGGCGTCGCATCGACCTCCAGAAGGAGGTAGATTTTCGCCAGCAGTCTGCCTGGGTCGTCATCGACCGCGAGGGCGTAGCGGATCTCGTGGGCCTCTCCGGGTTCCAGGCTCACCGGAAGGGGGTCTCCGTCTTTGTCGCGGGGGTTGAGATCGACCCATCCCAACGAAGAGCCCGGTCTGGGGACGACCTGGAATCGTAGCTTCCGGTCGTCTTTGCTGACGATCGTGCTGTATCCGTAATACCGCCTGGCCTCGTCGTGGAGGGAGAACAAGACGTCTCCGAGGCTTTCCGTGCCCGCGTTGAGCAGACGGGACCTGACGTCGATGATCCCGGCGCCCGGGCGCAGGCCGTACGTCGTATCGACCTCGAATAACCGCCGGGGGTCGTCCAAGGTGCCGGTCGCGAAGGCGCGGATCCCTGTGCCGTCATCGATCACCTCGATCGAGGAGTAGACGGGGTAGATCAGCCGAGACTCGAAGGCGAGAACGGGCGATCCGATCGTCGCGCCGTCGTCGAAGGCGGTGCCTCGGGGCCGAAAGTCCAGGATGCTGCCATGGGTGTTGGTGGTCGGAAAACCATAGAAGTCGAGGTGTGGCCTCGGGCTGGCGCCGACCACGGCCACGAATTTGCCGTCGGTCAGCAGGTGATCATTGGCTGGGAGGACGGTGCCCGATCCGGCCGCTGACGTTTCTTTTCGCCCCGACCCTTCGGTCAGGGGTACGGCGGCATGCGCGGTCGCCATCACGGCCGACAGCAACATCAAGACGGCTTTGATCTTCATCAGGGTTTCCCACCCTGCGAACCGGCGCCGATTCGCCCGGTCTGCCATTTCAGACAAAGCTGAGCTCTTCGGTCATCGAAAGACCGCGTCGTTTCATCTCGTCGACGAAGAGCTGGGCCGGAACGCCGAGCTCGACGGGTTTGACGCCGCGGGGGGTCTGTCCTCTGGCGTTCATGATGGCGACGATCGAACCGTGCCAGCCGGTGGTTCGTTCCATGGCGGTGAATCCCATTTTTTCATCGTAGTAGTCGACCACTTCCACCAGCGCTTCCGCGGGCTTCCCGTTCTTCTCGCCGATGGCCTTGACCCTCACGATGACGAAGTCCCGGTCGTTTTCTCCGGCCATGATCTTGGGCCCGACACAGGCGTGAAGGACATCCCGCGGCGAGACCCGGATACCGTCGATATCGACCGGTTCGAGATCCATCAGACCCATGTCGATCACGGTCTTCCACTGCTCGAAATTGCCCTTCCAGCGGAGGGTCTTGTTCTGATAAGTTCGGACCTTGCCTTCAAAGGTCCAGGGAGCGGTCGATGTT
Source organism: uncultured Thermoanaerobaculia bacterium (assembly GCA_965364305.1). GTDB lineage: Bacteria > Acidobacteriota > Thermoanaerobaculia > Thermoanaerobaculales > Sulfomarinibacteraceae > Sulfomarinibacter. The sequence goes on along the minus strand of CBDTWX010000111.1, from coordinate 5,113 downwards.
CCGCCGCCGGCGACGAAGGCCTCCATCATTCCGATCGGCTCCGGAAACTCGATCTCTTCGTAATCTTCTGTTTGGAAGGTCGGTACCCTGGTGACTTTGCCGTCTCGGAGAAAGACGGCTTCCCCGTAGTACTCGTTGGTCAGACCCGCGATGTTGAAGGTGCAGATGTAGTTGAAAGGAGGCTTCGGATGCTGGTCGTTGCCGCCATCCCACATGTAGACGTGGTCGGTCCTGTCCAGCAGGGACATGGCGTAGACTGCGAGCGACGTCCCCATGCCCGGGACCTGGCCGCAGTCGGGGATGATCGCGACTGCGGCTTTCCGAGCGGACCCATCCAGTTTCAGCTGTTCCCTGACGAGATCCGTGTTGCCGCCGAGGTCGCACATGCACGCACGGGCGCGAATGGCCACCTCGGTGATGTCGAGGTTGAACCAGTAGGGAACGGCGGAGAGGAAGGAGTCGACGCCGGCGAGGAATGACTCCAGTTCTTCTTCGTCGGTGACGTTCAGTTGGACGGCTTCGGCGATCTGGGTATTCGAGAGCGTGTTGACTCGCTGGGCAGAGGCTTCAGCCGCCTGACGGTTGATGTCCGCGATCAGGACCGTTTCGGCATCACCGAATCTGGCCATGTCGAAGGCCGCCGCGGTTCCCTGCCGGCCACCACCGAGTACAGCATAAGTGTATTTCATTTTTTACTTTACGGTATGGCCTTCAAACACGGAGTCGCACGTATCTGCTCTTCGCTCTCTCACCGAGGAGCATATCATCTGCCACCCGATCACGGTGCAGAGTCCGGACCCGGTGGAATGAAAGAACCCGCGGCCGAGGACATTGGTAGACTCGTGCGGGCAGCCGTATAAAAGCCGACAGTCCGTGTCATTTCGAAGGAGGATGACCATGGTAACGTTCCGTTGCGAGTCGGTGAACCTCTCGATGGACTCCGTGAAATGGGCCGCGCTGACATTTCTGGCGCTGCAATTCCTGGTGATGTCGCTGCATGCCACAGACCCCTACTCGCCGGACCAACCGGAGCCGGGATCGGTGGAGGCGATCGCGCGGTTCACCACCGATCCGCAGTTTCTCAGCCCGTGGGTGGCGTATGTGCCCGAGGCCGAGGGCGTTCCATCGCCATCCGACTTCCTGGGGCGAATCATGGGTGCCGCCGGAGAGCTGACCCGGATGGAGGATATCGCCGGCTACCTGGAGGAGCTGGCCGAGGCCTCGCCGCGAGTGCATCTCGAAGAGATCGGGCGGACCGAGGAGGGACGCACGATCCTGCTCGTCGCAATCGCCGACGAAGAGGGCATTCGCTCGCTGGCGCAGCTCAAGGCCGCGACTGCCGCTCTCGCCGACCCGAGAACGACCGATCCCGAGCACGCCGAGGCGATCATCGAGTCGGCGAGACCGATCTTCTACATCAACGCCGGTCTCCACGCCGATGAGACGAGCGGTCCGGAAGCGGTTCTCGAGCTCGCCTACCGCCTGGCGACCTCGGAACAGCCGATGATCCGCCGTATCCGCGAGCGGGAGGTGGTGCTCATCAATCCGGTCTGCAACCCCGACGGCCGGGCCAAGATGGCGGACTGGTTCTACCGCTACCTGAAAGGCAAGCACGACTACGACGAGCTGCCCCGTCAATCGCCGCCCTACTGGGGGCGATACGTTTTTGTCGATGCCAACCGCGATGCCCACCAGCAGACCCAGGCGCTGACCAGGGCCGTTTACAAAATGTTCTGGGACTATCACCCGACGGTCATCCACGACCTCCACGAGGCTTTCGCGCTCCTCCTGACGTGGAACGGGACCGGGCCCTACAACCCCAACCTCGACCCCATCGTCACCAGCGAGTTCCTCGAGATGGGCTTTCACGAGGTGACCAGGATGACGGCGCTCGGCATGCCGGGGGTGTGGACCTGGGACTTCGGTGAGGGATACGGCCACCACTATCTGGATTCCGTTGCGATGAACCACAACGCCATCGGGCGGGGCTACGAGACCTTCGGCAATGCGACGGGCGAGACCGTCTGGAGGGAGCTCGATCCCACGGCGACCACCAAGACGTGGTTTCGGCCATGGCCCGCCGAAGGTCCCGTGCAATGGTCGATGCGTGACAGCGTCAACTACACGCAGACGGGTCTCCTCGCGATCCTCGACTACACGGCCGTGAACGCCTCCGAGATGCTCCGCAACTTCTATCGGAAGGGGTACAACTCGTGGCAGAAGGGCGTCGCGGGGAACCCGTACGCATTCGTGATCCCTGAAGATCAGCCGAATCGTCGCCGTGTCGGTGAGATGGCCAACCTCCTGATGCGGCAGGGCATCGAGGTCGCTCGAGCTTCGACAGCCTTCACCGTCCAGGAGGGTTCGTTCCCCTCGGGCAGTGTTGTCATCCGCCTCGATCAACCCTACCGCAACTACGCCGTCGACCTCCTCGAGCCACAGGATTTCCCGTTTGACTCCGGCAACCTGCCGTACGACGACGTGTCGTGGGCGTTGCCGGTGCACTACGGTGTGGAGACGGTCAGGATCGACGATCGACGCATCTTCGAGGTGGAACTCGAACCGGTGACGAAAGAGATTCGGGCGACCGGCCGCGTCGATGGCCTCGGTCCGGTTTTTCTGTTGCGGGACACCGGCCAGGAGGCGCTGCTGGAGGCGCGCTACCGGTTGAAAGACTTCGCGGTGCGTATTGCCGAGGAGATGTTTCGTTCGGGCTCACGGGAGTACCCGGCCGGTTCCTGGATCCTGCCGCCGCAGCGCGGTCTGGAAGAAGAGCTGGTTGCCGTGGCAGAGGATCTCGCTCTGGACTTCGAGAGTGCACCCTCGATTCCCGAGGTGTCCAATCACGACGCGCCGGCTCCACGGCTGGGCATCTGGGTGCCCTGGGCCGACACCGACTCGATCGGGTGGATTCGCTACACCCTCGATCAGCGAGACGTGCCATACGTCTACTTGCGCGACGAGGATCTCCGCGCCGGAAACCTCCGAAACCGCGTGGACGTGATCGTCTACGGCAACGTCGATCTCGACCTTCAGGGGCAGATCCACGGAATACCGGCGACCTCCGGCCCGATGGCTTTCGATGCCACGCCGGAGTTTCCGCACCTCGGCCGGCCGGCGGCCTCGGACGACATCACCGGCGGTCCCGGCTGGACCGGTCTGATCGCCCTCGAGAGATTCGTCGAAGAGGGAGGCGTCCTGATGACGCTTGGCAAAGGCTCCACCCTGGCCCTCGAAGGCGGTCTGGTGCGAAACGTCCGTCGGTCTCAGGGGACCGGAATTCGCACCCCGGGCGTCGAGCTCAGAACGCACTTCCGCAGGCCCGATCACGCCCTGGCATACGGGTACGGGGGCGGCACATCGGTCTTTCGCACCGATTTCCCGGTTTACGACCTGCCCCGGCGCTGGCTGCGGATGGCCTACTGCACGTCGTGCCTCGATGGGCCGGTCGACACGCGATGGGTGGTGATGCAATGGGGGGCCGGCGACGGGGATTCCGACAGTGAGGCGATGGCCGGGGATCTGGTGGTCAGCGGCGGAGTTCTCAACGGCGAGAAGCTGGAGGGCCGTCCGGCGATCCTCGCTGTTCCGAAAGGCAAGGGGACCGTGGTGGTGTACAACTTCAACCCCATGCACCGGGATCTCAACCGCTCCGACTACCGCCTGCTGTGGAACGGGGTCCTCAACTGGCGTGAGCTCAATCCGACCGACGAACGCGTGCAGGCCCCGAGTCAGATACAACAGGGATCGGGGGAGGTTCATTGAGCACCGAGAAAAGACAACGGCTCTCGTCCGAAGGTCTGGTCCGCGGGCTGGGTCGGTGGGACGCCACATCTCTGACCATCGGCTCGGTGATCGGCACCGGGATCTTCATCACCACGGCAGACATCGCCCGGGTTTTGCCCCACCAGGGGATGATCCTTCTTGTGTGGGCGTTAGGGGGAGCTTTGACACTCGCCGGGGCGCTGAGCTACGCCGAACTCGGGGCGCTCTATCCCCGCGCCGGCGGGATGTATCACTATCTGAAGGAGGCCTACGGCACCTTCTGGGGCTTTCTCTATGGTTGGGCGTGCTTTCTGATCATCATGTCGGGCGGTCTGGCCGCCCTGGCGGTGGCCTTCGGGGAGTACCTGGGCAGCTTCGTGCCCTTCTTTTCGACCCGCAACATTCTCTTCTCACTGCCCATCGGCTCCTGGAGCTGGTCGGTCTCCGGCGGGCAGATCGCCGCCGTTCTGGCGATTCTGATCCTCACGGCCGTCAACTATCTGGGTCTGAAGGAGGGCGCAGGAGTACAGAATTTCCTGACGGTGTTCAGGATCGGCTCGATCGTCGTGTTTGTCGGGCTGGCCCTCTTCACCGCTGCCCCCGAGGCGGTCTCACTGACGAGTCCCCTTCCCCAGACCGGCCTGCTCGCGGCCGTCGGCATCGCGATGATCGCCGCGCTGTGGACCTACGACGGTTGGTACGGTCCGACCTTTTCAGCCGGCGAGATGCGGCAACCCGAACGGACCCTTCCCTTCGGCCTGGTGTGGGGCACGGTGATCATTATGGTCCTCTACGCCCTGATCAACCTCGTCTATTTCCGTGCCCTACCCCTCGACGCGATGGCCCAGACGCCGAGGATCGCCGAGACCGCCGCGAGCGCGCTCTTTGGAGCCGGTGGCGGCAGGCTGATGTCCTTTGCCGTGCTCGTGTCGACCTTTGGTTGCCTGTCGGCGACCATTCTCTACAGCCCGCGCATCTATCTTCCGATGGCCCGCGACGGCGTTTTCTTCCGCGGTCTGGCCAAGGTCCACCCTCGCTATCGGACACCCGGGCGAAGCCTCTGGGCGCAGAGCCTGTGGGGCGCGGCGCTGGCGCTGTCCGGCACCTACGAGCAGCTCTACACTTACGTCGTCTTTGCAGGCTTGCTCTTTCACGTGGCGACTGCCGGTGCCGTCATCGTTCTTCGGCGGAAGCGGCCGGAGGCCAAACGACCCTATCGCGTCTTCGGTTACCCCTGGGTTCCGGCACTCTTTGTCCTGGCCTCGTTGCTGTTGCTCGTCAACACGCTCGTGGAGAAGCCGGTGGAGTCGGTCATCGGTCTGGGTTTCATCGTCGCGGGAGTGCCCGC
>CBDTWX010000110.1:0-13091 GCA_965364305.1 uncultured Thermoanaerobaculia bacterium | reverse complement strand
GCTCCTGACCTCAGCTGCCGGGGAAGAGCCTGAGGAAAAAGACCCTCAGTGCGATGCCGCCCTTGCCTGGACCCGCCACGGCAAAACCCGCTTCGAAGTTCATGATCAGCTGCCAGGGCAGGGTCAGGGTACCGTCGAGCCCGATACCGGCCAGCAGCTCGTTGTCGAGGCCGGTCATGGCGTTGCTCGCCCACATCGCGTCCGTCGTGAGATTGAATCGGATCGTGTCGAAGTAGTTGATGCCAGCCGCGAGATGGACGCCGTTTGCCTTTTCGGCGCGAACCAGCCCGCTGGGGTAGCCGGAGACCGAGGAGCTGCCAAAGATCCCGAAATCGTAACCCGAAAAACGATCCAGATTCGACCCGTCGAGATGCTCGAGCGACAGGGCGACCCGACGGAATTTGGGGAGCCACCAGGTCTTGGAGAATGAGGCTCGCCATTTTAGGAAGTCCTTCTGCTCCGGAGTGAAATCAACGTTGCCCGGGAGCCCCCAATACTCCCATTCTGAACGACGGCTGGCGGCACCCGACAACCACAGCCGGTATCCGGCACGGTTGTACTGCATCCCGGCCCTGAGGCTGTGCGTGAGCGTGTCGCGTGGAAGTATGAAGTCGTCCGCGGTGTCATCGGCGCGGCTGTAGTCGTCCTTGTTGAGACCGTAGGTGAGCTCGAAGGAGAGAAACCTGGCCAACGGGCGGCCGACGAAGAAATCGGCGGACGCCGACCGTCTCCGCACCTCCTCCTCGGGAATGTTCTCGCCATCGCGGTAGAGCTCTTCGCGGGCCTTGAAGAAAAGGCCGTCGACATTCGCACCGCCATTCCATCGGCCGCCGAAAAGCTGCGGGTCTGCGATGCCGGCGGCCAGAAAGGCGCCGGCGAAGAAGACATCGACCTGGGCGCCGGTGTCCTTGAGGTCGAGATCCAAATAGTTGACCCCGGCCAACGGCAGCGGGTATTCCACGGACTCGTCCCAGAACACACCGCCGAGGACAAAAAGCCGGTCGGTGTCGAGCTCCGCCTCCACACGGCGCCCGCCGGAGTCGTCCCTCTTGAGATAGCGGAGGCCCTCGGAGGTATCGCGCAGCATGGTGGCGTCGGAGGCCAGCGCCACCTCCCGCCTACGGTCGAAGTCTTCGGAGTTGATCCGAACGTCCTCGAGCACCGTTTCCACCTCGACCGGCAGGGTCGCGCTGAGAATCGAAAAGGTCTGTTGACCGGAGATGCGGAGCGGGAGGATGTAACTTTCCGTTGACCAGGGCGCCGGTCGGCCAGTCTCGTCGATCGGCGTGAAAAAGAAGGTCTCTTCGTTGGAGAGAACGCTTCCCTCGAGGCCGACCTGGGTCGCACGGATGCGGACGCGGGCAAAGACCTCGCGGTCGACCCATACGGTCCCGCGGTAAAGGCTCCTGCCCGGTGTGGCGGTGATCGGTTTGAAATCGACGACCCAGCAGTCGCGGCCATCCACCTCCGCGGTGCCGCGCAGGCGGTATTCATAGTCCTTGGTCAACCTGATCTCAGCGGGGAGCGATGCCACCTTCTCGGGCTGGATGAGCGGCACCTTGGGGAGCTTTTTCGACCGCCACCTGACGCCCCCGACAAAGAAATCCTGCCATACCCAATCAAAGCCTTCGTCTCCTCGGTTGAAGAACTCGCCCGAGTACGAGACCTCGAAGGCGCCCTGAAGACCTTGAAACCGCAGGTGGAGGGACCGCGTTGCCAGGTAGTGATCGAGGCGCCGGGCCTGGTCGTCCTCGAAGGCCTGGAGCCGCCGGAGAATCTCCTCGACCGGCATCCCGCGATCGCCGGACACGTCGACCACATCATCAAAGCCGGCCAGCTCGTCGGCGCTCGGTCGCTCGAGGCGCAGCAGAACGACCTCGCCCGGATTGTCCACCCTGACCTCGAGTCCATCGGCACCTCGTGTCGTGTCGTCAAGACGTCGATCATCGCCGCCGGCGAGATCGACCAGGGTCGGCGCACGCAGCCGGGGGTCGGTGAAGACCAGCTCGAGAGCGGGCGTGTTGGGTGGGGCGGCCGCAACGACCCGCAGATCGAGGTCTTCGCGCACAAACGACCACGCGCGCCCGTCCACACCGAGCACGGCATGGCGGTCGAAGACCAGGTCACCCCGAAGCTCGCTCGCCAGCACCTGGAGTGGCGTCAGGTCGGGGGCGGCTGCCGAAGCCACATCGAAGAGAATGACGGCCACCCCGATCGAGGCCGCCTCCGCGGCGAGAGTTACAGTTTCAGCCGATTGTGTGGGCCACCTCTCACCATCGAGGACCAGAGATTTGCCGGGGTCGAGCTCTGCCAGAACAGCAACGGCTGACCGGAGTTCGCCGCCCGGAGCGAGTGCCACGAGGTCGATGTAGGCCGCCACCTCTTCGAGGTAGAGCGTGCGAATCTCATCGGGATCGGCGACGAGGGGGCCGACAACAAAGGCTGCTCGGTCGGAAGCTCCGGTGACGGTCACCGCCGCCTTTTTGATGAGAAAGGCATGTTCTCTCGGTTCGACCTCGCCAACCTCCGGCAGCCAGACCGCCTGGATATAGAGATTGCCGTCGCTGCGGCGGACCAGGGTCGCCAGTCGCTCGAGCTCCGCTTCAAGCTCTGCGGAGTGCTCGGCGAGCGGCGCCGGCGCGTGAAAGACGGCCCGCACCCAAGGCGTCGCTCCCGTTCCACGAACCGACGCGACCGAGCTCAAAGCCGGGGCGTCGGCAAGCGACACCGTCCAGGCGGCGAAGAATGGAGTGCCATCAGTGAACCTCGGCTGGCCCTCGAGCATCGCGATGATCTCCGACGGGTCTTCGGAGCGAACGCCGACGCAGACGGTGCAGGGCAAATCCACGGCGAGGGCGACATTTTTACCGGGAAGGAACGCCGCTGTGAACAGAGCAAGGATTGGCAGAGTCTGTTTCAAATCCAATTTTCCGAAAAGACCCCCCGCCGGACGGTCAACGCATCCGGACGGGAGGCCTCGAACGTGATCTCGAGCGGGCGGTCGGCGCCCGCTACTGCTGTTGCTGCTTGGCCTTTTCGGCCTCCTGCTTGAGGAACTTCTCGTGCTCCTTCTTGAGGTCCTTCCAGTTCTTTTTGAGGAACTTCTCCTCGTCCTTGGTCATGATCCGGAAGGGTGTCTGCACCTCGCTGCCGGCAAACTGGACGTGCAGCCAGTACTGACCGGTGGTGATACCGCCGGGCACCTTGAAGAAGAGGCGACCGAGGCAGGCTCGCTGCCAGCTGATCTCGAATTGATCGTAGGAGATCGACCGCATCTCCTTCGTGGGGTCGGAGAAGAAACCGAGCGCGCACGCCTGGTTGGCCTCGACCGGGAAGTAGTTGATCGAGTCGCGCACCGTGTTGCCCCGCATGTTGAGCGCTCGCAGGTATCCCGCCCCCTGGTAATCCTTCTGCGGTGACAGCGTGACCTTTTCTCCGCTTGGCAGGGTGATCCAGAAGCTCTCCCGCGTGAGGGTCTGGTTTTTGGTCGGCTTACGGACGGTCAGACCGACCTCGAGCAGCATCCACTCCTGCCCCTGAGAGTCGTTGGCCGTGCGGTATCCGAGAGTGACCCAGCCCTCGTTGTTGTAGGCGATCCGAACGAACTGGCCGGTAATGGTGAAGAGCCCGGGGACCGTCGGCTGCGGTACCTCGAGGTCCTCGTATTTTTCCTGACCCGACATCTCCTGGGCCATCACGGATGGCGCCCCGATGCCCGACACGAGGAGTGCCACCGCGATCAAAAACAATCTGCGACGAATGCTCATTTCTTGCCTCCTGATGTTCGTCTTCGTTTCCATGTCGGAGAAGTCTACCTCTTCCCCGGCTGACTGTCATCGGTCACGCTTGCCGATCACGGAATCGACCCGTGCAGATTCCAGCACGCAATCGCCGCTGTGATCATGCTTCAACGGCCGAAGACGAGTGTCCCCCCGACGTGACCGAGGGTGGCCACCACGACCATCCCCGCGCCGAGGACGGCAAGTTCAACCGCGGCGAGCACGAGCGCAGCCGGCGAAGCGAGGTTGATGAGCCCATCGGACGCCTGAAAGACGACGCCCGAACCGTGGAGTGCGATCGCCACACCGCCGCAGAGAAAGAAGAGCAGCGAAAAGACGATCTTGAGCTTGATCTGGCGGTAGGGTCGCCGCCGGTAGCGCCGGTTCCAGTCCCACAGACCAGAGGCAAAGGTCACGACCGAAAAACCGACCGACAACACCAACAGGACGAGAGTGGAGTCTGCGATGACCGGCGCCCTGGCAATCCATGGGCCGAGGCCGGGTATCATCGGCCGCAGCAACGAAGCCACCACCAGCAACCCGGCACCGAGCACCGCGAACGGGTAGAGCCCGATCGGGACGTGGGTTGCCAGGGGGTGAATCCTCATTTTCGGCTGTGGACGGTAGATCTCCACCTCGAGGACCACCGGTACGGCGTGACCATAGACCTCTTCGACATCGAGCACCACACCACACAGCGGACACACCAGCAATCGGTTGCCGTCGGCGTCGACCATCGCCAGCTCGAGGTGGCAGACCGGACAGTGGAAGGTCCGGCCCCAGTACCTTCGTTTGAACTTCCCGGCGATGTTCGCCACCAGCCTACGGACATCAGCAATCATTCAGTGGACCTCCCTGAGCCGCATGAGCTTGCCGACGATGATCATCTTCTGAATCTCGGTCGCGCCCTCGTAAATCTGGTAGATCTTGGCGTCGCGGAGGAGTTTTTCAGCCGGCATCTCGGTGGTGAAGCCGTATCCGCCGAGGACCTGTGCGCACTCGATGGCCGAGCTCATGGCAACATCGGCGGCAAACCACTTCGCCTCCGCCGCCTCTCGAGCGTTGTCCTCCCCGCGGTCGAAGAGCCACGCCGCCTTGTAGGTGAGGTATCGGGCCGCGTCGAGACGGGTGACCATCTCGGCGAGCTTGAAGGAGATTCCCTGGTTGGAGATCAGCTTCCGATCAAAGGTGCGGCGGCGTTTGGAGTACGAGAGGGCGATGTTGAGGGCCGCCTTCGAGATTCCGTTAGCTCCGCTGGCCACACCGGGCCGGGTGTGGTCAAAGGTCTTCATGGCGATTCTGAACCCGTCTCCCTCCTCACCGAGCCGGTTCTTGGCCGCCACCTTGACGTCCTCGAAGGTCAGTCGAACCGTGTTCGAGGCGTGCTGCCCGAGATTGATCTCTTTGGGCCCGCGGATGATTCCCGGGGTGTCGGCCGGTACGATGAAGGCCGTTTGCTTGTCGTCGGCGCGGGCGAGGACGAAGTACCAACTCGCCACCGAGCCATTGGTGATCCACCACTTGACGCCGTTGAGGACGTAGTCGTTGCCCACCCTGGTGGCGGTGGTCTTGACGCGCGAGACGTCGGAACCCGCCTCGGGTTCGGTCACGGCGTAGGCGGAGAATCTCAGCTCCTCGGTCATCGGGGTGAGAAAACGGCGCTTTTGGTCGTCGGTGCCGGCATAAATGACGGGGTACTGCGATAAGCCGTTGGCGTCAATGGCGGTGGCGATGCCGGAGCAGCCGGTGCACAGCTCCTCCATCACCAGGCAGTGGTCGAGCACCGCGTGCGCCGCACCGCCGTACTCGGCGGGGATGTGGGGGTTCATCAAGCCCTGTTTGAAAGCTTCGCGGCAGATCTCGAGGGGGAACTCACCGGACCGGTCGAACTCGACAGCCCTGGGGGAGATCCACTCCTTGGTGAAGGCCCGTGCCTTTTCCACGATCGCCTGTTGCTCGGTGCTGAGGCTGAAATCCATCATCGGCCCGACTCCTTCTGAACGTCGATCAGCTTGGGTGCATCACCAGAAAAATCGGCGACGCACGAAAGAATGTCGAGCGGCGGGTCCCAGTCGAGATCGGGAACATAGGAGGTCCGTCCAAAGCCCTGGCGGCCGAGGGTGATCTTCAGACCAAAGAACGAGAGCGCAAAGACCACCGCGCAGTTGGCGACGATGATCGCGAATCCGAGCCACGAGATGATGTCGAGGGCAGCGCCCGAAGACCGGAGGATGAGCAGCTCGGCGGCCACCATGACCACGAGGAGCACAGACAGGGCGAGCTTGGCTCGGTGGCTCGGGGGCCAGTTGGTGTACATATGATTGCGCTCCGTGATCCCGCTCACGGTCGCGGGCACGGCGAGGACGAGGATCCCGACCAGCGAGCCGCGCAAGAGAAACGCCCAGGTTAGGGGCCCGATCCACCCGAGGGTCAGGGCCCCAGTCTCGAGCAGAAAGCTGATCGCCGCCAGCGGCGCGAGGGCGACCACGGCATGAACCAGCATGGAGTGGAGATGTAACGGCCGATGATCCATGGACCCCTCGTGCGTCGGCCACTTTGAAGCAACCGACGGCTATTCGCCGATTGATCATATCATCCACTATTCAATTGAGAAAAGATCTCATAAAACACGGTTCTTCCGGGTCTGAAGCCGTCACCATTGATCGAGTTTTGCGCCCGGCCAGAACCGCAGCGTCCTCACCGGCCACGACATCATGGGTGCGCTATACTCTGCTATCACATCATCCGGGGAGGTCACCATGCGGCAGACGATCGGAAAATTTCACCGGCTTTCCAAGGCAACGGCGGTTGGCGCCTTCATCTGCCTCATCATCGCCACCGTGCCCGTTTTCGCGCAGGAGGCTGCGGACACGGCGACGATTCCGACGATCTTCCGCGACGGCTTTCAGATCGTGATCAACGGCAAGTCCCAGACCGCCGGCACCTTCACCATGGTCTTCACTCCGGTCAAGGAGGACGGTACGAAGTTCACGGTCAACGTGATTCAGGGAATGGGAAAGAAGAGGATCGCGCAAGATCTCGCCAAGGAGCTGACCCTTGCCGCCGGCAACCGTTACAAGGTCAAGCAGAACGGCAACAAGGTGGCCATCAAGAGGACCAACAAAAAGGAGCCGGCTTTTGCACTCGAAATCACCGAGCAGAAGCTCTCCGGCGTATCGCTGATGATCGGTAAAAAATGACCCTGCAGAGTTATCGATACCACCGTCTATCCTGAAGAAAGTCCCACTCGGGTCAGCGGCAGCAATCCGCAACAGCGGCAACAATCAGCGGCAGAGGCAGTCGACAGCGGCAGCACCCAGCGGCAGGGACAGCTTCAGCGACAGTTTTCAGGAACATTGGCAGTGATCAGCGGCCGCGCCTATTGGTAGGGGCGGAGTCCATTCCCGAGAGGATGCCACGCGCGCCGACTCGCGGAGGGTCGGAATGCCGGGAAACTCCGTTGAACGCGATCCACCTGCCACATACTCGATGAAGCCGACGAATGGGGGCGGGTGGGCTGGATTCCCGAATTCCAAATTCCTGATTCCGAATTCCGAATTCCGAATTCCGAACTCCGAATTCCATCGACCGGCAGGGGGCCGAGGGTGAAAGGTCAACCCAGATAATTGGCCTGACCTCGGACCCAAAAACCGGAATGGTATTGCGTATCCGGTGTTTTCCGGGTAGGGTGGAGTTGGTGGCCCGCGGATGACACCCGCCCGAAGCGAGGCGTCGGCGCCCGGGCCGCAACGCTCCGGACGGTTGACCACCTGTCAGTCTGCTTTGAGCAAATCGTCCGGATAGCCTGTCGAGACCAACGTTGCGGGTGCGCCCGTGTCACCGGGCGACACTGCGAGACCGATCGGCGCGAGTCGTCTCTCCGACACGAGGAAAGAGAATGAACGAACGGAAAGAGCAACAGCAACCTCAACAACAACGAAAATCCGGTTCCCGGCGGCGCCGGCGTCGCCCGCGGCGCCGACAGGGTCCCCAGGGACCGCCGATCCCGGTCGAAGGCTATCTCTGGATACGAGAGAAGGGCGGGCCGCTGCTGGTCGCTTCAAAGCGCAACTTCGTTGCCGACCGCTCAGATCCGACGGTCCCGGCCGAGCTGGTGCGACCGTTGTACCTGGAAACCGGTCTCCTCATGAGCGGTCAGGCGCGGTCCGGAGATCGGCCGCGGATGACGGAAATCGAGACCATCGAAGGGCTGAAACCCGAAGAGTACCGCACCAGCGCCATACCGTTTGCGGAGCTCATCAGCATCGATCCACTCGAGCGGTTCGAGCTCGAAACCGATTCGGAGATCGTCGAACCACGGGTCGCCCAGCTGGTTGCGCCCCTCGGCAAGGGTCAAAGGTGTCTGATTGTTTCGCCGCCAAAAGCCGGCAAGACGACCCTCCTCCAGCAGATGGCGCACGCGATCGCGGTCAACCACCCCAACACCAACATTTTCGTGCTTCTGGTCGATGAACGACCCGAAGAAGTCACCGACTGGAAGCGGAGCATCGCCAGCGGAGAGGTCTTCGCCTCCTCCACCGACCAATCACTGGAATCACACATCCAGGTGTCGGAAATGGTATTCGAGCGCGCACGCCGATTGGTGGAGATGGGACAGGACGTGGTCGTCTTCATGGACTCGTTGACTCGCATGTCGCGGGCGTTCAACAACCTGCAGAAAGGCTCGGGTCGGATTCTCTCGGGCGGCATCGATGCCCGCACCATGGAGAAGCCACGACGCTTCTTCGGCTCGGCGCGAAACGTCGAGGATGGCGGCAGCTTGACGGTGGTCGCCACCTGCCTGATCGACACCGGCTCGCGGATGGACGAGGTGATCTTCCAGGAGTTCAAGGGCACCGGGAACATGGAGCTGGTCCTCGATCGCAAGCTCTTCGAAAAAAGAATCTTCCCGTGTATCAACATCCCGCAGTCGGGAACCCGCAAGGAAGAGAAGCTCTATCCCAAGGAACAGGTCGAAAAGCTGTATCTGATGCGGCGCGCCCTTTCGTCCTTGTCACCGGAAGCCGCGATGGAGCTCCTCCTACAAAAGGTGCGCGAGTTTTCGACGAACGAGAAGTTCCTCGTGTCGCTCCAGCTCAAATGAGTTGATTCGAGACTCTGTCGCAAGCATAATTCGCCCATGACAACCGTTGACCAGCTCAGAATTCGTGACCGGGCGCTCTCGCCGGTGGCTGAGAAGGTGCTCTCAGGCGAACGTCTCGGCCGTGATGAAGGAATGCTGCTCGCGCGAACCGACGACCTGCTCGGGGTCGGACGCATGGCCAACCTCGTGCGCGAGCGACACCACGGCGACGACACCTACTACAACATCAACCGCCACCTCAACCCGACCAACGTGTGCGTCGCATCCTGCAAGCTCTGCGCCTTTTATGTTCCCTGGCGCGACCGTGAGAGGGGTTGGGCCTACACCGTCGACGAGGCGGTCGAGATTGCCGCCCGCGACGTGGACGAATCGGTGACCGAGCTCCACATCGTCGGCGGACTCCACCCCAAACTTCTGGTCGACTACTACGAAGATCTTTTCCGCGCCCTCAAACAACGCTTCCCGTGGGTCCATCTCAAGGCATTGACCATGGTGGAGCTCGACTTCATCGCCAGGGCCTCGAGGTTGAGTCTCGAGGAGCTCGTCGATCGACTGCGATCCGCCGGGCTGGACTCCTGTCCCGGTGGAGGGGCCGAGATCTTTGCCGAGCGGGTCCGCAGCCAGATCTGCGATCACAAGACCGATGGCGGGCGTTGGCTCGATATCGCTCGGACCGTCCACGAGGCGGGGATCCCTTCGAACTGCACCATGTTGTACGGGCACGTCGAGACAGCAGAGGAGCGAGTGGACCATCTGCTCGCCTTGCGCCGACTCCAGGATGAGACCGGTGGTTTCCAGTGTCTGATCCCGCTTGCCTTCCACCCGGAAAACACCGAGCTCGATCATCTGCCGCCGACCGGCGGACGTCTCGATCTGCAGACCATCGCCGTTTCCCGTCTGCTGCTCGACAACGTCCCCCACCTCAAGGCCTACTGGATCATGCTCGGCGAAAAGATCGCTCAGATCGCGCTCCACTTCGGCGCCAACGACCTCGACGGCACCATTTTCGACGAACGCATCACCCACGCCGCCGGCGGCACCGCCGGCACCGGGATGACGCGGCGACGGCTCGAGCGATTGATCACCGAGGCGGGCCGGGTGCCGGTCCTCCGCGACACCCTGTACCGGGCCATCGAGCAAACCTCCGTCGTCGCCTAACCCGTCTCCGTACCCGGATGGGCAGGGGAGGCAACGTTTGAACGTTAAAACGTTGAACGTTATAACGTTTCGACGGCGCCGAGCAACGTCTCCGAAATCCACAGCAGGTAGAGCGCGACCCCGGATTCGTTGCACAGCCGCGCAAGTTCGGGAGAGAACTGGATCGCAACCACCACCACCAGTCCGAGCAATAACGCGGCCACAGTCGCTGCGAGTCCCGCACCGAGCAACCGGTTGAGCCAACCGAGGTGGAGCGCGGTGAGGGTTCGCTCGATTCCCCACCCGGCAAGCAGCGCAAGACCGGCACACAACACGACCAGCAAAAGGCGTCCGAGCATGGCCGACAACCAGGGAACGCCAAGCATGCCCTCGAGAGCGGCCTGGGCGTCATCTCCGGCGATCACCGCCAACCAGAGACCGGCAATCAAGCCTCCACCACCAAAGATGATTCGTACGGCCCCCTTCCAGAAACCGCCCAACGCGAGGCCGAGCCACACGATGACCAGGACCCAGTCGAGGATGGTCATGGGAGCAGATGGACCGTCAGGCGGAGGAAGTCTGCCTCGGTGACAATTCCCAGCAGTCGGCTCTCCTCGTCAACCACGGGAAGACAACCGTACTTGTTCTCGAGAAGAATGCGGGCCGCCTGGGAGACCCCGAGATCGGGCGACACCGTGACCACATCGCGATGCATCGCTTCGACCACCCTCACGGTCGCGAAGATCCGACGCTGTTCGTTGGTTTCGACCTCGGCGAAGATCGAGAAGGAGGCCGCCAGAAGATCGCGATGGGTGATGAGACCGACAAGCCGATCTTCATGCACCACGGGAAGGTGGCGGATCCGGCCCCGGGCCATGCAGCGTTGGGCGTGGGCGAGCGTCTCGTCCTCGGTCAGCGTCACCACGTCGGTGGTCATGAGATCGCCGACCTCCATCTGCGCGGCCATTCCCTACCTCCAAGAGCAGTTTACTCCAGCCCCTGCCAACATTCTCCTCTGCTCGGGTCTGCCGTAGGTCGGAGACCCGAGGCTCGGGGCCTGAAAGCGCAAGTTTCCTTAATTCCTCGCCCCCGCCCGTTCGGGCATGAAGAGGAAGCAGATTCTCTCTTTGAGGGATGTTGCTCGGTCGACCGGAGTGCACCCGGCGAACGAGATGAAACCGTCCGGGACTTCGTCCTTAAGACCACACTCAGATGTAAAGCCCGCCCGAAATGTTGAGCACCACGCCGGTGATGTAAGAAGCCCCGGGGCCGGCGAGAAATGCCACTGCTTCGGCGACATCTTCGGTGGTTCCGAGCCGCGGAATGGCGATGTTCATCATCAATGCTTCACGTTGGTCGTCGGTGAGCTTGTCGGTCATTGGCGTCCGGATATAGCCGGGCGCTACCGCGTTGACCGTCACGTTGCGCGGTCCAAGCTCTCGCGCGAGGCTTTTGGTAAAACCGATCAGCCCCGCCTTGGAGGCCGCATAGTTGGTCTGCCCCGCGTTTCCCATGAGACCGACAACCGAGGCCACGTTGACGATGCGGCCGCTCCTCTGCCGCATCATCAGCTTCGCCACCGGTTGGGTCACCTTGAAGACTCCGTCGAGGTTGATGCCGAGCACGAGGTCCCAGTCCTCGGGCTTCATGCGGACCAGGAGCTGGTCACGGGTGATGCCGGCGTTGTTGACCAGGATATCGATTCGCTCGTGCGCCTCGAAAACGCTTTTGATGCCCGCAGCAGCCGCCGCGGCATCGGTTACGTCGAGCTCGCAGCCCTCGGCCAGCCCTCCGGCATTCGCGATCTCGGCCACGATCTCGGCCGTATCGAGCACATCGGCGCACACAACCCGCGCCCCGCCGCGCGCCAGCCGCCGCGCGATCTCCGCACCGATTCCCCGCGCACCTCCAGTGATCAACGCCACCTGTCCTTCGAACTCACCCATCAATCCCTCCCAGGCCACTCGAAATCGAATCTGTTTCCAAACCGCATGGACCCGTGGTTACTCAGCCGACGAGGTCGGCTATGGCCTGCTCGACCGTCTCAACCGTCCCCGCCTGATAGCACACCGCCTCGCGATCGATGCGCTTGACCAGGCCCGAAAGGACCTTGCCCGTTCCGACCTCGACAAATGTGTCGAAACCGTCGGCACGCATCCGGCGGATGATCTGAGTCCACAGCACCGGCGAGTCCACCTGCCGGATGAGACCATCCCGAACGTCGTCGGGCAGACTCACCGCAGTCGCATCCACGTTGCGATACAGCGGGGCGGACAATGGTCGAAACTCGATCTCGTGCAGGGTCGGCGCCAGGCCCTCGCGCGCGGGAGCCATGAGGCGTGAATGGAACGGCGCAGACACCGGCAACGGAAGCGCTCGTCGGGCACCCCGTTCCACGCACCGCTTGCCCGCGCCCTCCACTGCAGCCGACGAACCGGCGATCACCACTTGACCAGGCGAGTTGAAGTTGACCGCCGCCACCGTCCCACCGGCGGTTTCCTGCTCCCCCCGGCACGCCACTTCGACCTGGTCGTCGTCGAGCCCTATCACCGCGGCCATCGCACCCTCGCCGACCGGAACCGCTTCCTGCATCAAACGGCCCCGCAACCTGACAGTGCGGGCAGCATCAGACAGGTCGAGACCGGAGGCGGCCACCACCGCCGAGTACTCACCGAGACTGTGGCCGGCGACGGCGCCGACCTCGAGACCGGCATCCTCCAGCACAGCCCACGCGGCGCTGGAATGCGCGAGCAGAGCGGGTTGGGTGTTCTCGGTCAACCGCAGATCTTCTTCGGGTCCATTCCAACACAGCTCGGACAGAGGATATTCGAGACCTGCGTCGACCATCCGGAAGACCTCGGCGGCTACCGGCCACCGTTGAGCCAGGTCCCAACCCATTCCCACCACTTGAGATCCCTGGCCAGGAAAAAGAGCTGCAATTTTCTGCATATCAATCACTTCCTCTTCCAGGAGAGCTCGCCAAAACCTCGAGGATCTTGTCACCGATATTTTCGATGACGCCGCACGAGGCGTACGAGTCGGCAAACAAAACTGCGTTTCTGACGGCCTTG